>DBEZQF010000188.1:0-1612 GCA_048254795.1 Collinsella sp.
TCAGTGGCAGTGTATGCGTAGGTCACCAGGTTTTTCCTCCTTCACGGAAATGCTCGGTGGATTGGCGAGGCATAGCTTCGCCAGTTATCGCAACCTAATAGTTTATCAGGTACCGACCGTTGAGCAAGAAAAGCCTTGACGCGATTGAGTTTTTGGAGTAGCAAAATTTTTCGACAAAAAATGCGCAGGTAAATGTATGTGTATCGAACACCTGTTCATATATTTTCTGTGAACAGAGGGCTGGCAATCGCAGCTCTTATAAAAAAACGGGCGCGAACCGAGGTCCGCGCCCGTAAATGTCGATGCCCGAAGGCTTATTTGCGCATCAATCCGCCGCGCTCGTCGATGGCGTCCCAGAAGGCATCGGCAAAGCGGGGATCGCTTGCAGCCATGAGGGCGTTGGTGGCCATCCAGCCAGACGGGGTGCCGGTGTCGTAGCCCGAGAGCGGGTCGATGACGACAGCGTACATGGCCTCGCGGTCGAGCGAACGGGCCATGGCGTCGGTGAGCTGGATCTCGCCGCCCTTGCCGGCCTGCTGATCGGCGAGCAGGTCCATGACCAGCGGACTCAGCAAGTAGCGACCGACGATGTACAGGTTGGACGGAGCCGCCTCGGGAGCGGGCTTCTCGACCAGACCGCCGATACGCCAGACAGCGCCCGGCTCTGCATCGGCAACGTCCTCGGCGCCCTCGAGCGAACCGACGCGCTCGCCGGCGATAACGCCGTAGCGGCTGACTTCCTCGGGCGAGCAAGCAGCGACGGCGATAACCGAAGCTCCACCGTGCTCCTTGGAAACGGCGAGCATCTTGTCGCAGATGTCGCGGTTAGGCACAACGTAGTCGCCCAGAAGAACCAGGAAGTTCTCCCCTGCCACGGCGTCGGCAGCAGAGCGAATAGCATGGCCGAGGCCCTTGGGCTCGTACTGATAACGGAAGTCGACCGGCATACCGCCAGCGTGGGCGACGGCATCGGCATAGGCGTTCTTGCCGCGCTCGCGCAGCAGGTTCTCGAGCGAGCGATCGGGCTGGAAGTAGTTCAGTAGCTCGGGCTTACCGGGAGATGTAACGATGATGGCGTCGTCGACTTCCTCGGGGTCGAGCGCCTCCTCGACGACGTACTGAATGACGGGCTTGTCGAGCACCGGCAGCATCTCTTTGGGCGTGCACTTGGTGCCAGGCAGAAAACGCGTGCCAAGACCGGCGGCGGGGATGATTGCCTTCATGTTATTCAAAGATCCTTTCGCAGGCGCAAAAGCGCCCCATGCGTGCGGCGCACAGCCGCAGACCAAATTGCGATACCCAAGCATCTTACCGCTGGAACTATATGTCGCTACAAGGCAGAGACAATTCTTCAGCAGGTCAACGCAAATTATTGCTCGAATGGTGCAATTTTATTGCCCAACGGCAGGGCGCCCGATACGACGCAAATCACAGAACATGGCAGTTTGAGCTACCGATGTCGAGGGACCGAAAAACAAAAAAGACGGGGCTCGCAATGCGAACCCCGTCTGCAAAGAAATCTGGCGAGAAAGCCTGATTACTTGAGGGTGACAGCAGCGCCAGCAGCCTCGAGCTTCTCCTTGGCAGCCTCGGCGTCCTCCTTCTTGGCACC
>DBEZQF010000189.1:0-19267 GCA_048254795.1 Collinsella sp.
TCGGTGGCGCAGACGCCCTCGGCGGTCAGCAGGCAGTGCTCGCACACCATAAGCTCGGGACGGTCGGCGTCGACCGGACCCAAGACGCCGGGTTCAGCAGCCAGTTCGGCAATACGCTCCGCATCATTGCCGAGCAACTCGGCCGGCAAGTACACCCGCCCCGCACCGAGTCCGCGCAGCCAGGTAAGCGTGGCCCGATTCGCGCAGAACACCGGCGCCGCCACGTCAAACGTCACGCCCAGCTCGCGAGCGATCACCACCTGTCCCAGGTTGCGGCAGACGACGCGCCCGGCACGCTGCATCAGTGAGCGGGTCCGGTCAGCATCACTCGCGCGGCACACCTCGTCAAGCACCACAACGGCGTCGGACAAATCGAGTTCTCCGCGCGGGTCGGCATCCATCAGCTGCCAAGCAAAAACCATGCGAGTGGGAACCGCGCACTCCACCAACTCCGTCGACGCACCGCCATCCACCGCAACGTCCTCAAAGGGCAGCACCTCAACGGCACGCGCAACGGGCGCAATCGCATCCGCCTCGGCCCGCATGCGCTCCAACACCGCCGCCGTCTGATCCAACACGCCGGCGCTGCGAATCAGGTATACCTCGCAGCCCATGCCCACCTTACGCTTGCAATGCACGACGACGCGCTCCCCCGCTGCGGCATCCACCGGGCAGGGCACCTGCGGCCAGCGCTTGGGCACATCGGGACGCGCGTCGACACCCGGATAGAACCGAATCTCGAGCGTGTCACCCGCCGCCACGGCGGCGTCGAACTCAACGGTCACCTCTTCGTGGCCCACAGCGACCAAGCGTCCCACGCGCACGCCCTGGTTAATTGCGCGCTCAAAGCTCATCAGCTCGGCACCCGAACGCCCTCGCAGGTACGCATCGGTAAACCCACGGTTAAACGACCTTCCCAGCTCGCGTTCAAGCTCTTCCACGGCACCGGGGTCCCACGCGTCGTCGCGCAGCATATCGAGCGCCCGGCGCCACACCCGCACCACGTTGAATACGTAATCGGGGTTCTTCATGCGCCCCTCGATCTTGAGCGACGCCACGCCGGCATCTACAAGCTCGGGCAGATGCGCAATACCCAGATAGTCGCGCGGACACAGCAGGCGATCTCCCTCGACGGCGGCAACACTCTGCCCAGCCTCGTCCACCAAGTCATAGGATAGACGGCACGGCTGCGTGCAATCACCGCGCATCGCAGAGCGGCCACGTCGAAGGGCAGAGAACTCGCACGCCCCCGAATAGCCGATGCAAATCGCACCGTGGCAGAATACCTCGATGGGCACACCCGTGGCACATAGCGCCGCAATCTCGTCGACCGTCAGCTCGCGTGCCGTCGTCACGCGCTCGACCCCCAGCTCATCGGCGGCAAGCCGCACGGCGCCTTCGCTATGAGCGCCCGCCTGCGTGGACAGGTGAATCTCGACCCCGGGAATCGCCGCGCGCAGCGCGCAGGCCAACCCGGCATCGGCGACAATCAAAGCATCGGCGCCCAGCTCCAGCGCATGAGCTCCCAACGCCACCGCGTCGGATAACTCATCGTCAAACACGAACACGTTGAGCGTCACGTACACGCGCACGCCATGGGCATGCGCCACGGCACAGCCGCGCGCAAACTCGTCATCCGTAAAGCCATGCGCGCTCACGCGGGCGTTAAAGCCGCCCAACCCCGCATAGATGGCATCGGCACCCGCGGCGATGGCCGCAAGCATCTGGTCGAGTCCGCCCGCCGGCGCCAGCAGCTCGGGCACCACCGCACCGGCAGCATTCAATCCAGTCTCGTATTGTCCGCTCGGCCCCATCGCCCGAATCGCCATCGACAAACTCCTTACCAAGGTATGCATTCACTCTGAAAAATGCCGTCTTCCAGCATACACGAGGCCTCGCGCGCCCCGTTTGGTTTATCGTGTAATAACTTATGTCCATCCTGCCCCGACGGCACATCCACCGTCCGGCACGACATACCTGGAGGTCAATATATGGGTCCTCGCCAACGACAGGGACGCAGCCGTTCAAAGACGCATGCCCTGCCCATAATCCTGCTCTCGTTTTTGGGCTTTTTGCTTATCGCGGGCGTGGCATTTGGCATCGGCATGGTCGGCAACGTCAACCGCTGGCTGTCCGATCTGCCCGACTACACCGACGCCAACGCGTATCTGGTGAGTGAGCCCACCGAGATCGTCGACTGCAACGGCAACAAGATCGCGAGCTTCTACACGCAAAACCGCAAGTCCATCACCAAGGACGAGGTCTCCCCCTACGTGCTGCAGGGCACCGTTGACGTCGAGGACGAGCGCTTCTACGAGCACGGCGGTATCGACCTGTGGGGTATCGCGCGTGCTGCGGTGGCAACCCTCGGCGGCGGGCACGAAGGCGCCTCGACTATCACCCAGCAGCTGGTGCGCAACACCATCCTGCAGGAGGAGCAGTTCGACTCGACCATCGAGCGTAAGGTGCGCGAGGCCTACATCGCCGTCAAGATGGAGGACATGTACTCCAAAGACGAGATCCTCATGATGTACCTCAACACCATCTATTACGGCCACGGCGCCTACGGCATCGAGGCCGCAGCCGAGACCTACCTGTCCAAGAGCGCCGCAGACCTCACCCTGAGCGAAGCCGCACTGTTGATCGGCCTTCCCAACTCGCCCTCGCAGTACGACCCCACGGTCAATCCCGATCTGGCACTGTCTCGCCGCAACAAGGTTCTCGACAACATGCTGCGCCTGGGCCACATCACCCAGGAGGAGCACGACGCCGCACAGGCCGAGCCCATCACCCTCAACGTGACCGAAATCTCGGGCAGCGGCGTTGACGTATACTCGCAGCCCTACTTTGTCGCCTATGTTAAGCAGCTGCTGGAGCAGGAGTTCTCGACCGACGTGCTCTTTAAGGGCGGCCTGACCGTCAAGACCACCATCGACCCCACGATGCAGCAGGTGGCAGAGAATGCCGTTCGCGAGCAGCTCGACACGCTCTCGCTCGACGGCCTGGACATGGGCATGGTCGTCGTCGACCCCAAGACCGGCTACATCAAGTGCATGGTGGGCGGCTACGACTACAACGCCGACGAGAACCACGTAAACCATGCCACGGCCAAGCGTCCCGTTGGCTCCACCTTTAAGGCCTTTACGCTAGCAACCGCCATCCAAAACGGCATGAACCCCAACGTCACCCTCAACTGCAACTCGCCGCTCAAGGCCAAGGGCACCACGACCGAGGTCCAAAACTACGCCAACCATAGCTATGGCAACATCACGCTTAAGCAGGCAACGGCATACTCCTCCAACACCGGCTACATCCAGGTGGCAGAAGCCGTCGGCAACAGCAAGATCATCTCGCTCGTCAAAAAGCTCGGCATCGATCCCGCCAAGGACAACATCGAGGACGTTCCCGTCATGACGCTCGGCACCGGCTCGATCTCGCCGCTCGAGATGGCCGCCGCCTACGCGACGTTTGCCAACGGCGGCTACTATCGCCAGCCGATCGCCATCACCGAGATTGACTCTCGTACCGGTTCGGTGCTGTACCAGCACACGGACAATCCCTCACAGGTGCTTACCGAGGGCGAGGCCGCCGCGGTTACCGATGTTCTGTCCGGCGTCATGCAGGGCAGCGGTACGGGTGCTGCCGGCGCCTTGAGCGTCAACCAGCCCTATGCCGGCAAAACGGGCACCACCGACAACACCACCAACCTGTGGTTCTGCGGCTATACCCCGCAGCTGGCGTGCGCCCTGTGGACCGGCTATTCCGCAGGTGAGATCCCCATCCAAAAATACGGCACGGACCTGCTGGGCGACAGCACCAACCTGCCTGTCTTTAAGCGGTTTATGAACACCGTTCTGACCGGTACCAAGCGCGAGGAGTTTGCGACCGGAACGGCGCCCACCTACAAGAACAACAGCGTCTGGAAGTTCTACGGCACCAACAACACCAAGAAGACGGAGAACGACGACAAGGACGAGAACGAGGACGAAGAGGAAACCACCACGACGACCACCACGACGACCACGACCACCGAGACTACGGGCGGCGACACCACCGGCGGCACCGGTACGACCGGTGGCTCGACGGGCGGCTCCACTGGTGGTTCGACCGGCGGCGATGGCGGCACGCCTACGCCCACGCCTACGCCCACGCCTACGCCCACTCCCGACCCCTCGCCCACGCCTGACGATACTGTTGGCTAGAAATTCATCCGGCCATTAGCAACAAGGCCCCCGAGCAGCTTATTAAAGTGCTCGGGGGCCTTTTAGTTTAAAGCGACCTGGTGGACGGTCTTTATACCGGCAAACAATATAGGGGGTACCGACCAACGTCGATACCCCCTTACAAGCCACCATGTCACGCACACAGTGCCGAGCGCACGACCCGCACGCCTACTTGCGAGAATTGCTCAGCTTATTGATCAGCGCCTCAAGACGCTCGCCGTCCTCGGCCGTCTGGGCAATAACCAAAATCGTATCGTTGCCGGCAAGCGAGCCAAGCACATCGGGCAGCTCTGCCGCATCAACGGCGGCGGCGATGCCGGAAGCCGTACCAGGCTGAGCCTTGATCATAACCAGATTATCGGTGCGCAGAACGCCCGTTACGAGCTCGGAAACCATACGCTGCAGGTGCAGGTCCTCTGCCAGAACATAGATACCCTCGGGGAGCTTACGCAGCCCCATATCGGCAATATCGCGAGAGACAGTCGCCTGCGTGCAATCAAAGCCCATAGCGCGGAGCTCATCGACCAGCACGCGCTGCGTGCGGACGTCCTTATTGCGCACAATATCTCTAATGGCATCCTGGCGCCCATTGCGTTTTTTAGCCATACAAACCCTCTCTCCAAAAGATGGCGGAGACAATCAATCAGTGACTGAATAGTTTAACGCTATTTGAAGGCTTTTGTGTATAAGAACGCATTTCGAAACAATTCTATGCAAATTTGTTTCGAAATGAGCCGTTTAGGCGGTTTTTGTGCCCGTCCGGTTAAGAAAAGCTGCCAGATGCGTACACATCACGCAGCGCGCGGGCTTGGCGCTGGCGATCGGCCCAAACAACAGACCGAGCCCCCGATGGTTATCCTTGAGCGCGGCGACCATCTGACGGGTTCGAGGCGCATCGAGCATATCACGCATGCGGGCGGAACGCTCGATTGACGACACCCCATGCGGGCTCAGACACAAATTCTCGATGCAGGCGACCAGTCCGGCAAAGTAGAACTTTTGGCTTGCCAGCTTGAGCCGACCACCGCTATCTGCTTCCGAGAGTGAGTCCGCAAGCTCGTCGAGCGCTCGGGTGTCATCGGATACCTTGGCATACATGGTGGGATCAAAGGCATCTGTAAGCTTAGGTGCCGCCGCGTGGAAACAAGCGTCGCCGCAGCCGGACACGCATCGTGCCTGCGAGAGCGCATATGCCATAAACCCAACTGTGCGAAACACCTTGTCGCACAAAAGGCATGCCTCAAACAGCGAGCGGCTGTACATCACGCCAGAGGTCTGAACGACAAGGCCGCCTAAAATCAACTGAGGCAGCCAGGCCACCATCGAGGATTTGCTATCAATGGAAATATGAGTAGCATCCGAGACGCGCGAATGGCGCTCTCGATGTGCATCATAGCGGTCGAGCGACACCGTGGGGAACACTATGTCTGCCGCAGTATCGCACGCGATATCGACCATCTTGGAAAGGGACTGCGGAGCAAACCACTCATCGGCGTTCATAGCGATGATTTGAGAGCCACGCGAGGCAGCAAAACCGGCACGAAGACAAGCACCGCGCTTCGCGTCCTCGACGTCAATCAAATCAATATGGATGTCCCTGTCGGCAGCAACTTGAAGCGAATGGCGCACACCGGGCGCAGCATCGCGGCAGACAACGACAATCTGCAAATCGTAGAGGTCTTGGTTCTGGATACTCTCGAGCGCACGCATCGCATAGCTGGGCGAACCTTCTACCACAAGGATCACCGAAAGTCGCGGATGCGAGCCACGTCGAACCAAGTTATCCATCCTCTCGACAGCAATGAATCAAACCGTGGTTCATGGTACACCCCAGCAATAAAAGCAATGAGACACCGGTTGTATTGCACGCCAAGAACAGATGTTGAACACGCGCAGCCCACAGATGACGGGTGTCGACGCACGACGCGTCGAGCCCTCCCCTAGTCGAGCACGACGAGCTCGGCGGGATCGTAATCCACGCGCATAAACGTAAGGCCGCAGGCAGGAGCCGTGGGGCCCGCAGCGGTACGGTCGCAAGCATCGATGACCTCACGCATCCACTCGGGTTCACGGCGATGCATGCCAATCTCGACAAGCGTGCCCACGATCGTACGGACCATCGAATGCAGGAACGCATTGCCCTCGATGGTAAACGTCAGGATGTCCTCGCCAAACGCAATCTCATGGCCAAACTCGGCACGCATCACGCAGCGATGCGTGGGCTTGCCAACGGCCGAGGCAACCTTGCAAAAGCTTTTAAAGTCCTGTTCGCCCAGCAGCGCGGGGCAGGCAGCAGACATAGCCTCAACATCCAAGGGATAGCGATGCCACCACACGGCACCGCGGGACAGCACGGGGCGCGCATCTCGATCGGCAATACGGTACGTATACGTACGGGAACGCGCGTCAAAACGTGCAGAAAAGCCTTTACGGGCCCTGTAGACCTCGTTTATGGCGATATCTTTGGGCAGCAGGGCATCCATAGCCCGCAGCCACCTACGGCGCGTACACGCGAGCTCAGCGTCCGTTACGGGCACACTAATGTACTGCGCCACCGCATGCACGCCGGCATCGGTGCGCCCTGCGCACGTCAGGTCGATCGGACGGCGCAGGAGCGTCTCGATAGCGCGGCGCAGCTCGCCCGCAACCGTCGTCTGGCCAGGCTGCTCGGCAAAGCCGCTATAGGACGAGCCATCGTAGGCCACGCGGAAAACGAGCGTGGCGTCGAGCTCGGGAATCGAATTGAAATCAGACGGCGCGGTCATGGGCGCTCCCAACAAACAGGCAATGGCATTTCGACAAAAAAAGAGGGGTACGCGAACGTACCCCTCGAATATAGCCTATGCAGACGGATTGTCTACTCAGCGGTCTCCTCAGCAGGAGCCTCCTCGGCAGCCTCGACCTTCTTGGGAGCAGCGGCCTTCTTGGGGGCCGGAGCAGCCTTCTTGGCCTTAGGCGTGCAAGGCTCGGTGACGAGCTCCATGATAACGATGGGAGCATTGTCGCCCTTACGGTTACCGAGCTTCATGATGCGGGTGTAACCGCCGTTGCGGTCCTGCCACATACCCTGGGCAGCCTTGTCGAAGATCTCGGCAACGAGCTGCTTATCGCCGAGCTTGGCGATAGCCAGACGACGAGAGTGCAGGTCGCCCTTCTTGGCCCAAGTGATGATCGGATCGACGACCGAACGCAGCGCCTTAGCGCGGGTCTCGGTGGTCTTGATGCGGTCGTTCTCGAAGAGGGCCTTAGCAAGGCTCTTCTTCATGGCCTTGGTGTGGCTCGCATCGGTGCCGAGCTTCAGGCCCTTCTTAACGTTGTGACGCATGGTCTAGTTTCTCCTCAAATATGCGAAGCATTAAGCCTTCAGGCTCAGGCCCATGGACTCAAGCTTGTCCTTCACTTCCTCGATCGACTTAACACCGAAGTTACGGATGTTGAGCAGATCGTTCTCCGAGAACTCAACGAGCTGACGGACCGAGTGAATGCTGGCGCGCTTAAGGCAGTTGTAGGAACGGACGGAAAGGTCCAGATCCTCGATCTGCTTGTCCAGCTCGGCGTTGTCGTTGGTGACCTCGGGAGCGAAGATCGAAGCCTCCTCCTCGACCTCGGGGGTCTCGGCAAGGTTCATAAAGGCGGCCATATGCTGGTTGATGATATTGGCAGCCTGGACCACGGCGTCGCGCGGGGCGATGGAGCCGTTGGTCTCGATCTCGAGGACAAGGCGGTCGTAGTCGGTGTGCTGACCGACACGGCAAGCCTCAACGAGCTTGGCGCAACGGGAAACCGGCGAGTACAGCGAGTCGACGTGGATCACACCGATGGGATCGTTGTCGCGCTTGTTGGCCTCGCCAGAAACATAGCCGCGGCCATAGCCGATGCGCATGCTCATGGTGAGATGGCCACCCTCGGTGAGCGTAGCGATGTGCTGCTCGGGGTTAACCAGCTCAAACTCGGACGGAATAAAGAAGTCCGCACCGGTGACCTCGCAGGGGCCGTCAACCGAGATGGTGGCGGTCGCCTCGTCGGTCGTGCCGAGAGCCCTGAAGACAAGACCCTTGACATTCAGGACGATGTCGGTGACATCCTCGACCATGTTAGGGATGGTCATGAACTCGTGCTGCGCACCATCGATCTGAATAGCCTCGACGGCGGCACCCTCGAGCGAGGACAGAAGAACGCGACGAAGGGAGTTACCCAGCGTATCGCCGTAACCACGCTCGAGCGGCTCGACGGAGACACGAGCAGACGTCTCGTTGATCTCTTCGACCTGAACCTGAGGCCTAATGAATTCTGACATGTATTACCTCCAGCCTCAGCAGCCCGGATGGACTACTTAGAGTAGAGCTCGACGATGAGCTGCTCGTTGATATCACCGCTGATCTGCTCACGCGTCGGCAGAGCGAGCACGTTACCAGACAGCTTCTCGATATCGACCTCGAGCCAGCCAGGGACCTCAAAGCGCTCGGAGGAAATCAGGGCCTCCTTGATGGGGAGGAGGTCACGGAACTTCTCGCCGACAGCGACGACGTCGCCGGCCTTGACGCGGTAGGACGGGATGTCCACGCGCTTGCCGTTCACGGTGAAGTGACCGTGACGGACGGACTGACGAGCCTCTTTGCGGGTGCGGGCGAAGCCAAGACGGAAGACGACGTTGTCGAGGCGAGACTCAAGAATGATCATGAGGTTCTCACCGGTGACGCCGTTCATCTTGCGGGCCTTGTTGAAGTAGCCGTGGAACTGCTTCTCCAGAACGCCATAGATGAACTTGACCTTCTGCTTCTCGCGCAGCTGCATGCCGTACTCAGATTCCTTGCGACGGCGCTTGGGCTGACGGATAGATTCCTTCTTGCTGCTGTAACCGAGCTCAGCGGGATCGATCCCGAGCTGACGGCAGCGCTTAAGAACAGGAGTCCTGTCGATTGCCATATTGATACGATCCTTTCAGTTACACGCGGCGACGCTTCTTGGGGCGGCAGCCGTTGTGCGGAATGGGGGTCTTGTCCTGGATGCTCGAGACCTCGAGGCCAGCAGCCTGGAGGGAGCGGATGGCGGTCTCACGACCGGAGCCGGGGCCCTTGACGAAGACGGAAACCTTCTTCATACCGTGCTCCATGGCCTGCTTGGCAGCAGCCTCGGCAGCCATCTGGGCAGCGAACGGCGTGGACTTACGGGAGCCCTTGAAGCCCACCTGGCCAGCCGACTTCCAGGAAATGACGTTGCCCTGGGGATCGGTGATCGAAACGATCGTGTTGTTGAACGTAGAACGAATGTGAGCCTGGCCCACGGAAATGTTCTTACGGTCCGCGCGCTTCAGACGGGCAGCGCGAACGTTCTTCTTAGCAGTAGCCATCTATCTAGCGCTCCTTATTTCTTCTTCTTAGCACCGATCTGACGCTTCGGGCCCTTGCGGGTACGAGCGTTAGTGTGGGTGCGCTGGCCGCGGACCGGGAGGCCCTTGCGGTGACGAAGGCCGCGGTTGCAGCCGATGTCCATAAGGCGCTTGACGTTCTGGTTGCGCTCACGGCGGAGGTCGCCCTCAACCATGATCTGGTTCTTATCGATATAATCGCGGATGGCGTTAACCTCATCCTCGGTGAGGTCCTTAACGCGCGTATCCACGTTAACGTTGCACTCGACGCAGATCTTCGTCGCAGTGGTGCGGCCGATGCCGTAAATGTAGGTCAGACCGATCTCAACGCGCTTCTCACGCGGGAGGTCGACACCATTAATACGGGCCAACGTAGTCTCCTCTCTTAACCCTGACGCTGCTTATGACGGGGGTTCTCGCAAATGACGAGGACCTTGCCATGGCGCCTAATGATTTTGCACTTATCGCACATCTTCTTGACCGAAGGACGTACCTTCATCGTTCTTCCTTTCGGTAGCGCTCAAACTACTTCCCTACTATCTACTCGCCCAGCCGCAGGCGTTTAAAACTATGGCTGGTCTTCACACACAATCCGACCGTAGGTTGAGCTAAGCCTGCAGCCGGAAATGGAGTGCGTGTATGCGTGCCGCTATTTGTAGCGATAGGTGATGCGGCCGCGGGTCAGGTCGTACGGGGAAAGCTCCACGACAACCCTGTCACCGGGGAGAATACGGATGTAATTCATTCGGATCTTGCCAGAAATGTTGCACAGAACCGAATGACCGTTCTCGAGCTCAACCTTAAACATGGCGTTGGGCAGCGGCTCTTTTACCGTACCCTCGAGCTCAATTGCGTCTTCCTTCTTCACAAGCAATCATCTTTCTCTAGAAAACGACAGCGATTGAGTATTCTACAACACGTATGCACGCATCGTAATAACTTCGTAATGGCTCCACAACTAAATGGAACTTGTTACATTTGAAATGCAAAACAAAGCCGTTCCCTGATGCCCAAGATCGCCTTGAAATGAGAAGGCATAGACCTTGGGGTCATGCCTTCGAAATTGAAAGGCGAGGTTGGGCATCAGGGGGCGGCGACTTTTACATTTCTCCGCCTTGGAGCGAACACCAAGCACCTTGGGCATCCGTGGTGAGAATCACCGGACCGTCATTGGTAATGGCGACGGTGTTCTCATAGTGCGCGGCGGGCAGGTGGTCGTTGGTCGTAACAATCCAACCGTCGGAGCCCGTGCTTACATGGTTGGAACCCATCGTAACCATCGGCTCGATGGCAATGACCATGCCGGCCTGGAGGCGAACGCCCCTCCCCTTCTTTCCATAGTTAGGAACGTTGGGGTCCTCGTGCATCACGCGGCCAATGCCATGGCCCACATAATCACGAAGCACGCCGTAACCGTGAGACTCGGCGAGGGACTGAACGGCATAACCGACGTCCCCGATATGGTTACCGGGAACAGCCTGCTCGATGGCAGCCTTAAGGCAATCGCGCGTGACCTCACACAAAGCCTTGGCTTCGCGCGTGGGGGTGCCGACGAAAAACGTCCATGCGTTATCGCCGACCCAACCGTCGACAACGGCTCCCGTATCGATGGAGATGATATCGCCATCGCGCAGGATCATGTCAGGGTTGGGAATACCGTGGACCACGGCATCGTTGATCGATGCGCAAATGGTCCCCGGGAACCCGCCGTAACCCTTAAAGGCAGGGGTGCCGCCATGCATGCGGATAATCTGCTCCGCGAGCTGATCGAGCTCAAAAGTCGAAACGCCGGGGCGCACCATGGCTCCAACGTGGCGGAGCGCCATCTTAGATAGCGCTCCTGCCTTCTTCATCTGCTCGATTTGCGTTGCAGACTTAATCTTGATCATAGACCGAGAGCCTCTTTGACATCCCCGTACACGGTCTCGCGAGCCTGGTCACCGTTGACCGACTTGAGCAGACCCTGGCCACGATAGTAGTCGACGAGCGGGCTCGTGGACTTCTCGTAGACGTCGAGACGGTTCTTGATGGTCTCGGGCTTGTCGTCGTCGCGCTGATACATCTCGCCACCGCACTTGGGGCAGGTGGCATCGGCAGCAGTGCCGGTGTAACCGCAGGCGCGGCAGGTGCGACGCGAAGACAGACGATCGATAATGACCTCGGGGGCCACATCGACCAGAAGGGCGCAATCGATCTCGCGACCCATGGCGGAGAGCTCGGAATCGAGCGTCACAGCCTGGGCGGTGTTGCGCGGGAAGCCGTCGAGGATGAAGCCCTGCTGGGCGTCATCGGCGGCAAGGCGCTCCTTGACAAGGTCGATCACGAGCTGGTCGGGAACGAGCTCGCCAGCGTCCATGTACTTCTTAGCCTGAATACCAAGCTCGGTGCCACCCTTGACGGCAGCACGCAGCAGGTCGCCCGTGGAAATATGGGCGACGCCAAACTCGGCGACGAGCTCCTGTGCGACGGTGCCCTTACCGGCACCCGGAGCTCCGAGCAATACGAGGTTCATGAGCAATCCTCCTCTAGCCTATTTAAAGAATCCATCGTAATCATACATCTTGATCTGGCCTTCGAGCTTATCGACCGTGTCGAGCACGACGCCGACCATGATGAGGATGGACGTGCCGCCAAATGCCTGGATCAGATGGTTACCCGTGAAGGAGAAGATGATCGAAGGCACGATGGCGATGAGCGCCAAAAAGACAGCGCTAGGAAGCGTGATCTTGTTGAGCGCGTTCTTGATGTAGGCCGCGGTAGCCCTACCCGGACGCACGCCCGGAATAAAGCCGCCCTGCTTCTTAAGGTTATCGGCCGTGTCATCGGGGTTGAACACCATGGAGGTGTAGAAGTACGCGAAGAACACGATGAGGACAACGTTAAGCACCCAGTTGAGCCAACCGGTCGAAAGCGCGGAGGCAACTGCCTGAATCCAGCCGATGCCGGGGAAGAACACGGCAATCTGAGCGGGGAAGTACAGCAGCGCCGAAGCGAAGATGATCGGCACGACACCCGCGGTGTTGACCTTGATGGGCAGGTAGGTGGTCTGGCCACCCATCATGCGACGGCCCACGACGCGTTTGGCGTAGGAGACCGGGATGCGGCGCTGGCCGCGCTCAAGGAAAACAATCAGCGGGATAACCAGCAAAATGATGGCGCAGATAATCACCATGGTGATGATGCCACCGGCATTGCCCTCGGTGCTGGAGAAGATAGCCTGCGGCAGGCCGGCCATGATGTTCGCGAAGATGATCAGCGACATGCCATTGCCGATACCGCGCTGGGTGATGAGCTCACCAATCCACATGATCAGCATGGCGCCCGCAGTGAGCGTGCCGACGATCATGAGGTCGAAGATGATCTCGGGAGCGCCGGCGCCATTGAAGCTGATGCCGAAGCTCTTAAAGAGGAAGAGGTAACCCACGGAGTTGAGGATTGCCAGAGCCAGGGTGAGGTAACGCGAATACTGCGTGATCTTGGTCTGACCGACCTCGCCCTCGCGGGCAAGCTCATGCAGGGAAGGCACAACGGCCTGGAGCATCTGGAGGATGATCGAGCTGGTGATGTAAGGCATGATGCCCAGCGAAAACACCGACACATAGCTCAACGCGCCGCCAGAGAAAAGATTCAGGAGGGCCATAGCACCTGCGGCGACCGAATTGTTATCGGTCGAGAAAAGGCCCAGCATCCCCTGGAAGGGAATGCCGGGCACAGGAACGTGCGCACCAATGCGGTACACGACGAGCATAGCTATGGTAAAAAGAATCTTTTCGCGCAATTCTTTGATGCGGAAAGCATTCTTAAGACCATTTAGCACGGCAGCTCGACCTTTCCGCCGGCGGCCTCGATCTTGGCCTGCGCAGAAGCGCTGACCTTGTCGACCTTGACCGTGAACTTCTTGGTGAGCTCACCATTGCCGAGCACCTTGACGGGCTCGAACTCGCTCTTGGTGATGCGAGCGGCCTTAAGAGCGGCACCGTCGATCACAGCGCCGTCCTCGAACTTACGCTCGAGACGCTCAACGTTAACGGCGGTGTACTCGATACGACGGGGGTTGCGGAAGCCCGGAAGCTTGGGCAGGCGCATAGCCAGCGGAGTCTGGCCACCCTCGAAGCCGGCACCCTTGGTGCCGCCAGAGCGGGAACCCTGGCCCTTCTGGCCGCGGCCAGAAGTGGTGCCGTGACCCGAAGAATTGCCACGGCCGACGCGCTTGCGGTTCTTGGTGGAACCGGGCGCGGGAGTAAGATCGTGAAGCTGCATTTGCTACTCCTCTACAATCTCGACAAGGTGCTTGACCTTGAAGATCATGCCGCGGACGGACTCGTTGTCAGCAATCTCGCGAACCTCGCGGATCCTGTGGAGACCGAGGGCACGGACAGTACGGACCTGGTCCTGCTTGCAACCGTTGGTGCTGCGGACCTGCTTGATCTTGATGGTGTCAGCCATGCTTAGTTCTCCTTACCGACGAACATCTCGGAGACCGTCAGGCCACGGCGAGCCGCGACGTCCTCAGGGCTGGAGAGCTCCTTGAGGCCCTCGACGGCAGCCTTGATGATGTTGAGGCCGTTGTCGGTACCGAGGGACTTGGACAGGACGTTCTTGATGCCAGCAAGCTCAAAGAGGGGACGCACAGCGCCGCCGGCGATAACGCCGGTACCCTCGACAGCGGGCTTGATGATGATGCGGCCGGCACCAAAGTGGCCGAGAACCTCGTGCGGGATGGTGCCCTGCTCGGTCACCGGCACGTGGAACATGTTCTTCTTGGCATCGAGAGACGCCTTGGAGATGGCCATGGGCACCTCAGCGGACTTGCCCATGCCAACGCCGACGTTGCCCTTGCCGTCGCCAACGACGACGAGAGCGACGAGGCTCATGCGACGACCACCCTTGACGGTCTTCGACACGCGGTTGATGTAAACGACGCGCTCCTCGAACTCGGAGGCCTCGCGCTGCTGCTTCTGATTACGAGCCATGTGCTACATACCTCCTAGAACTCGAGACCGGCGGCACGGGCACCGTCGGCGAGGGCCTTGACGCGGCCATGGTAGATACGGCCACCGCGATCGAAGGCGACCTTGGTGATGCCGGCCTCGATGGCGCGCTTGCCAACGAGCTGACCGACCTTCTCCGCAGCCTCCTTGTTCGAGGTGTGGGTGCCCTTGAACTCGGCCTCGAGGGTCGAGGCAGAGACGAGCGTCAGGCTGGAGCCCTTGCTGTCGTCGATGATCTGGGCATAGATGTTGGCGTTAGTACGGGTCACGCGAAGACGCGGACGCTCGGAGGTACCCGAGACCTTGCCGCGAACACGACGCTGACGACGCTTGAGGCCTTCCAGCTTCGCCTTATGCTTGTTCATACGTAAACTCCTAAAAAGGTTGATCTTGCCAGCACCTGACGGGGTGCTGGTCTTATGCGAGTGAGTCGGTTACGACTACTTGGCGGCCTTACCCAGCTTGCGGCGGATGTGCTCGCCAACGTAGTGGATACCCTTGCCCTTGTAAGGCTCGGGAGGACGATGGCCGCGGATCTCAGCGGCGATCTGACCGACCTGCTGCTTGTTGATACCCTTGACGTTCACGTGGGTGTTGTCGGGAACCTCGAAGGTGATGCCCTCGGGAGCCTCGACGATCACGGGGTGCGAGAAGCCCAGGGAGAACTCGAGGTTCTTGCCCTTCTGCTGCACGCGGTAACCGACGCCGGCGAGCTCGAGCTTCTTCTCGAAGCCCTCGGAAACGCCAACAACCATGTTGTGGATGAGGGCGCGGGTGAGGCCGTGGCGGGCACGGGTCTCACGCTCGTCGTCGGGACGGGAAACGGTGAGGACGTTGTCCTCGACGTTGATAGCGAGCTTCTCAAAGACATCGAGCTCGAGCTGGCCCTTGGGGCCCTTGACGACAACGTTGTTGCCGTTGACTGCCACTTCGACTCCGGCGGGAATCTGGACAGGCTTATTACCGATACGAGACACGGTGATCTCCTTTCCTTCTACCTACCGAGCGAATTACCAGACGTAAGCGATGATCTCGCCGCCGACGTTGTGCTTGCGAGCATCGCGGTCGGTCATGACGCCATGGCTGGTGGAAATAATGGCGGTACCAAGGCCACCGCGGACGCGGGGCATGTCGGCAACGCCGGTGTACTTACGCAGGCCCGGCTTGGAAATGCGGCGGATGCCGTTGATGACCTTAGCCTTCTTGGGACCATACTTAAGCGTGATGTGCAGAGTCTTCTGGGGAACGGTGTCCTCGACATCGTAGCCCTCGATGTAGCCCTCCTCGTGCAGAACACGAGCGATCTCGACGAGCTTCTTGCTGCTCGGCATGGAGACCGTGGCCTTGTTCACAGAGTTAGCGTTACGGATGCGCGTAAGCATATCTGCGATCGGGTCTGTAAGGTTCATACAGATTCTCCTTCGTTCTTGATGAACACGTGCTCTTGGTTCTTCGCCGCCCTTAACGGCAAAGCCTTTTTAGCGCGTTTTCCCTGTTCCAAACTGATGCTTGAAACGCTGGTAGTGACTTACCAGCTGGCCTTCTTAACGCCGGGAAGCTCGCCCTTGAGTGCAAGCTCGCGGAAGCAGACACGGCACAGGCCGAACTTGCGGTACACAGAGTGCGGACGGCCGCAGCGCTGGCAGCGCGTGTACTCACGAGTAGAGAACTTCTGCTTGCGATTGCACTTGACGATCATCGATGTCTTAGCCACTTATATCCTCCTCACATAGAGTATTGTTCGCCCCAAGCGCCGCCCCCTTGTGGGAACGGCGCTTATAGGGCAGGTGAACCTATTTCTTGAACGGGAAACCGAAGGCGTCCAGAAGGGCCTTGGCCTCCTCATCGGTGTTGGCGGTGGTCACGAAAGTGATGTCCATACCGCGCTGGTGATCGACGGAGTCGAAGTCGATCTCGGGGAAGATGAGCTGCTCGGTGACGCCCATGGAGAAGTTACCACGGCCGTCGAAGCTCTTGGCGGAAATGCCGCGGAAGTCGCGGATACGGGGGATCGCGACGGAGGTCAGACGATCGAAGAACTCCCACATACGGTCGCCACGCAGGGTAACCTTGCAGCCGATCGGCATACCAGCGCGCAGGCGGAAGGTAGCGATGGACTTGCGGGCACGGGTGATCATCGGCTGCTGGCCGGTGATGGCGCGCAGGTCGCGCACGGCACCGTCGATGGCCTTGGAATCGGTAGCGGCCTCGCCGACACCCATGTTCACGACGATCTTCTCAAACTTGGGGATCATCATGACGTTCTCGTACTGGAACTTGTCCTGAAGCTGCTGCTTGACCTCGTTGTTGTACTTGGTCTTCAGACGCGGCACATACTTCTCTTCTGCCATTGTTCACTCCTTCTTGGGGTTTTAAGCACGGGGCGTGGCCACGATGGGTTGTCCTCGTGCCTCCTGGCTGCATCCGCGCCGCTCATGGCATTTTGCGGTTTGGACTCGACGCAGCAGGAGCCGACAAAACAATCGGTACTATACGCGTATCGGGAGCGTATTTCCAGAAAAACCTCGTCTGCCTGCACAACTCCACAACTCCCCCGCACAAATGGGTCCCAACAAGCAGTTGCGGTGAAATAGGGACTGTTGGGCGACCTAACAGGTTTAAACAATCCGTATTTCACCGCAACTTATTGGTGGGATGCGATTAGCGCTTGCGGGGGACGAGTTTGGTGCGGCGCAGGTGGATCATCTCGGCGGCGATGGAGATGGCGATCTCCTCGGGGTCCTCGGCCTCGATGGCAACGCCGATCGGAAGGTGCAGCTCGTCGATCTGGTCCTGCGTAAAACCTTCCTGCTCCAGGCGGGCACGCACAAAGGCCGTCTTGCGGCGCGAACCCAGACAGCCCAGGTAGGCAGGCTTGGCACGCATGGCCTGAATCACCACGTCGATATCGGACTTGTGACCCGCCGTGGCGACGACCACCAAGTCGCGCGGACCGATGGGACACAGCTCGCTCAGGTTCTTGTAATCGACCAGGCGACGATCGTAGACACCGGGCACCCATTCGGGCGTCAACGTGCCGGGGCGGTCATCGCAGGCCACGACGGCAAAGCCCGCCGCCGTGAGCACGCGCGCCGTCGCGGCGCCCACGTGTCCGCAGCCAAAGATGTAGGTCAGGCCCTCGGGGCAGAGCGTCTCGATGTGCGCCGCGGGAATCTCAGAGGCAGCGTTGGTGTAGGTGACGTTACTCCCCTCCTCCACCAGTGAAAGCCCGGGGCAGCCCACAATGGTATGGCGCGATGCCTCGCCATGGTACTCGGCCACATCGCCCTCGAGCGCGCTCGCGATAAACGGCTCAAAGTCGATGACGAAGTCGCCGATGCGCCGATAGACCAAGACGTCGGCAATTTCCTGGAACAACGGTGCCTGGGTCGCATCCAGATGCAGATAGCACAGGCAAATGGCTCCGCCGCAGATCATGCCGGTATCGGAGTTCTCGCCGCCCATGGTGTAGCGGACCAGACGCGACTGTCCCGCGCTCAGGAGTTCGCGCGCCTCATCCAGCGCAAAGAGCTCAATCTTGCCGCCGCCGATAGTGCCCGCCTGGCTGCCATCGGCAAAGACGGCCATCCATGCGCCCACACCGCGCGGTGACGACCCCGCCGTGCCGGCCACGACCACGAGCTCGCACGTCTCGCCAGCACGCAGGGCGGCAAGCGCCGCATTCACAACATCGAGCTTTTCCATTGCCGCCTTCTATCCTCTAAAGATATCGGTGAGCATAGCGAGTGCCTCGAGCACGCCGCCGCCGACCGACGTCGCCTTGTCCGAAATGTAGTTGATATAGCTGGCATCGCCGCGCGGATCGACATCGGCGCATTTAAAGCCCTCGGTCACCTGCACGCCGTTCGCCAAAAGCCCGCGCAGACAGCCATCGATCTGCGTGCACATGGGCGTATCGTCCGCGTAGCCAATCACGTCTCCGGCGCTCACGATGTCGCCGATTGCGCGGTCGGACCGAAACACGCCGGCGGCGGGGCTGTGGATAACACGCTCCTTGCCATAGCCAGCGATAATGCCCGGCACGCCCGTGTTGGGCTGGGGTGAACCTTGGGTAATGACACGGCCCAGGAAATGCCCGCGCATGGTCTCGACCACGGCGTCGCAATCGACCGGCGCGGTAAAGCCCGGCCCCACGGCGATGACGACAGGCGCCATATCGCGCGTGGTGCCCAAGTTGCGCTTGGCCAAAATCGCATCGACCACGGCAGCGGGTTTCAGTTCGTCGAGCATCTTGGCCTGGGGGTCTACCACGACGGCGACGTCTCCGACCTCGGTAATTGCAAGCGCCTCTGCCGGCGTCTGCGCCAAGCGAGCGCGGATGCCCTCGACCTGGACCTCGCCCAAGCGAATGGCCTCGCAAAAACTGATTGTGCGACGGATGCACGTGGGAACCGCGATATCGGCCATGACAACCGACACGCCGGCGCGCACCAAGCGAGCGGCGACGCCCGTGGCGATATCGCCGGCGCCGCGAACATAAACGAGCATTCCCGGGGCACCTCCCTGTGCTACGGTTTGAACAGAGCAAAAGCGGTTCGACCGCTACTCTGATGATTATTTATTATCACAGTATTATACGGCGGTGAACAGATGGAAACGGTTAGCGGCAATCTTGCCTCGGCGCTCAGGATCGAGCCGGGCATTACCGCGATTATCGGCAGCGG
>DBEZQF010000190.1:0-11419 GCA_048254795.1 Collinsella sp.
GGAGTTCGATGACGACGAGCTTATGACCGAGATGCTCGAGGGCCTGTCCGACACGGACGCATCGTCGATGCTGGCCATGATGGACCCGGACGACGCCGCCGACCTGATCGACGAGCTCGATTACGAGAAGGCCGAGAAGCTCCTGC
Organism: Collinsella sp.; assembly: GCA_048254795.1. Taxonomy (GTDB): domain Bacteria; phylum Actinomycetota; class Coriobacteriia; order Coriobacteriales; family Coriobacteriaceae; genus Collinsella. The sequence goes on from DBEZQF010000190.1 coordinate 147, forward strand.
GCCTGATGGGCGTCAAGGAAGAGAAAGCGATTCGTAACCTGCTGGGGTATGAGGACAACACCGCCGGCCGCATCATGACCTCGGAGTTTGTCTCCCTGCCCGCCACGGCAACGGTCGGTGACGCCATCGAGGCGATTCGCGAGCTCGACGAGGACTTCGAGAGCGTCTACTACGTCTATACCGAGGATCCGAGCGGCATGCTGACCGGCGTGCTTTCGCTGCGCACGCTGATCGTAGCCGACCGCGACGCCACGCTGGGTCAGCTGGCTTATCGCGACCTGGTCTATGTGTCGCCCGACGAGGACCAGGAAGACGTGACGGACGAGATGACCAAGTACGACCTGGTTGCCATCCCTGTCTGCGACGAGAACCGTCATATCCTGGGTATCGTAACCTTCGACGACGCCATGGACGTTATCGCTGAGGAGCATCAGGAGGACCTGCAGATCGCCGGTGTCGGCTCGGGCGATAGCGCGTCGGACGACTCGACGAACGTGCTCAGCTGGTTCGTGCATCGCCAGTACTGGGTTGTTGTATGGGGCATCGCGTCGTGCATCATGGCGACCGTGCTGGGGACGGCGCTCGGCTCCGCTCATCTGGTGGTGTTCCCCATGTGCGCCATGCCGCTCGTGCTGCTGGCGGCCTCGCGCATGGTGTCGTTCGTCAAGAACTACTTCCTCGAGTACGACGGCCACGACGACGAGCCCAAACCGTACCTGGGATTCTTCTTCCAGAGCACGGGTATGGGCCTGATCCTTTCGCTCGTGACCTACCTGTGCGCGCAGCTGGTGCGCACCGCTGCATTCCCCGATGCGTCCATGTTTGAGGAGCAACTCTTTACCGGGTGTTTTAATATCGCTGCTATCATTTGCCTGGTTGGCAACATGAGTGCCGTGATTTACCTGATGGTGCTGTTCTGGCGTGACGAGCATGACCTCAACACGTCGGGCACCGCCATGAACGTTATTGCCGTCATGATCTCGTGCGTAGCGTACTGCGCCGCTGCGGTGCTGCTCACCATGTCGGTCATTGGCTAGGTGGTCGCGTGCAAAATACCAAGCAAAAGTCGGGCACCAAGCAAAAGTTGACCATCGCGGCCATCTTTGGCGCTATGGGCCCCGGTCTGCTGGCGGCGCTTTCGGGCAATGACGCCGGCGGCATTGCAACGTATTCCAGTGCGGGCGCCAACTATGGCTACAAGATGCTCTGGATGCTTCCCGTCATGACTGTGCTGCTCATCGTGACGCAGGAGACCGCGGCGCGCTGCGGCTGCGTCACGGGCAAGGGCCTGGCATCGCTCATCCGCGAGCGCTTTGGCGTGCGCAAGAGTGTACTTGCTATGGCGGCGCTGTTGATCGCCAACACGGCTGTGACCATTTCGGAGTTTGCGGGTATCGCCAGCGGCCTTGCTCTCTTTGGCGTGCCGGCGAGCATCTCGGTGCCTTTGGTGGCGCTGCTGGTGTGGATGCTTACCATGTCGGGTAGTTTCCAGCGCATCGAGAAGATTCTGCTGCTGGTAAGCTGCGTCTTCGTGACCTATATTGTCGCCGCGTTTATGGCTGGCCCCAACTGGGGTGAGGTCGCGGTCGACTTGGTCGTGCCTAACATTCAAAATGACCCCAGCTACGTGTCGCTCGTGGTCGCAACGATCGGTACCACCATCGCGCCGTGGATGATTTTCTTGGCGCAGAACAACGTGGTCGATAAGAACGCGGGCGAGGACGACATCGTGCTGCAGCGTATTGATACCGTGAGCGGCTCGATCGCTGCTGATATCATTGCGGGCTTCATTATCATCACGACCGGTACGGTGCTGTTCCCGGCGGGTATTCAGATTAGCGATGCCGCCGATGCTGCCCGCGCGCTGGAGCCTATTGCGGGTCAGTGGTCCACGGTACTGTTTGCCTCGGGCCTGGTCGCGGCGAGCTTCTTGGCCGCCTGCGTGCTGCCGGGCGTTACGTCGAGCGCTATCTGCGAGGCATTTGGCTGGGAGCGCGGTGCCGACCGCAGCTGGGACGAGGCCCCGGTTTACCGCGGCATCATTACGGCCATCATCGGTATCTCTGCCGTGCTGGTGCTTATGCCCGGCGTCGATCTGTTCCAGATTATGATGACCTCACAGGTCATCAATGGCGTGCTACTGCCCGTGGTTCTGGTGTTCCAGGTGGTTATCGCCGCCGACCGTCACATCATGGGTGCCAACCGCAATGGCCGCGTGTGGAACGTGCTCACTTGGGCGACTATCGCCGTGATTACGGTGCTGACAGTCGTCATGTTTGTGCTGCAAGCGATGGGCTACAGCGCTTAACGCCCACTTTTGCTTCCGAACAGGCCGCAGCGATGGGCTGCGGCCTGTTTTTTGTCTGCTATAGGGTGTTAGTTATATAGCAATGGACAAAAAATGCCAAATATGAGTACTGTTGCTAAGTGAATAGCATTTACATCCTAAAAGATAATGAACATAGCCTTTAGTATGTTCATTAAAATTGGCTCCAATACGCCTTAAACCAGTCAGGTTGGCTGCTTTAGGGGGTTGTAGGGGTCGCTCGGACGTCATTTTGGGTGGTTTTGCCTGCTACTAAAATGGTAACAGTACTCATATTTGCCCTTTTTTGCCCACAGACCTTTGAGGGTGCGGCGAAAAGGGCTTGTTTTGATTGTTTGGGGCAGGCACGAGGCGCGGAAACGATGTCTGGAGCGACGGAGCGGCCTGGAATTCATCCGTAGAGGTCTTCATTGGCTGCGCCAGGAGTGTCCCTAACTGCCGGAGGGGGTGTCTGCCGTGGCAGACACCCCCTCCGGATGTGGGAAGTTTGCGCTGCAGGTTACTTGTCGGTGCCCAGCTTGTGCGGCTTGAGAGCGAGCGCATTGACGAGTGCGTCGGTGGCAGACTTGACGGCTGCCGGCTGCGGATCGTTGACGTGATCCTCGGGATGCACGGGCAGGTCCTTCTTGACGGCATCGTGGATCAAGTTGAGGTACTCAGTCACGCCAGTGGTCGATAGGTGCGTGCCATCGCCATCGAACAGGTCGTTGCGGTTGGCGCTGTATCCGTACCAGTCGATAACGCGCACGTTCTTGTAGCGCGTAACGGCGTTAGCGATGGCCTGGTTGGTAGAGCCAACCCACGGCTGCGGACTGCGCGTGTTCACAAACACCACAATACGCTTATCTCCTGCATCGGCCATGATGGCGTCGATTTGGTCGTCGGTTACCAAGCCGTTGGTGCCCAGCGCAAAGACCACGATCTTGCCGGCAAGGTTCTGTTGAAGATAGCCCTCAAATGTCGCACGGCCCGCATCGAACTGGCGGCCCTTTTCGGCATCGATATGGCTGTGCGGGAACACGCCGTCAAAGGAATCAACGGCGCGCAGCGACACGGAGTCACCGATCATCAACAGGTCGTAGGAGCCGTCGGGGAAGCCGTCGTTGTCCTTGTCGGTGTCGTCGGCCGCCTGCTGGTCGGTGGGTGCGGCGTTCTTGGCTTCCTTGTTCAGAACTTCGGCGCCCTCGCCGCTCAGCGCAGACGTCTCGGGCACAAAGATCAGGCCGCCCAGTGCAACGACCAACACGACAGCGCAGGCTGCACAGGCAGGGACGTGCGCGCGCACCCAGTTGGCGGGCGTGGCGGTGCCGTCGCGGAACTCGGATACGGTGCGCCCAAAGGCGCCCTTTCTAAACGGCGTCTCGATAAAGCGATATGAGCATTCGGCCACGGCGACCACCAACAGCACCTGCAAAATGTACTGCCACCACGGTGTATCGTTGATGTTGGCGACCGGGTTCATGAGCAACAGCAGGGGATAGTGCCACAGGTAGATGCTGTACGAGCGCTTGCCAACCCATACGAGCGGCTCGGCGGACAGCGCGCGGGCAACCATTCCCTGGGGCTGCACGCAGGCCGCGATGACCATGAGTGTGAGGATCGAGCACAGCAGCGTGCCTCCGCGATACTGGAACGCGGTGTAGCCGTTGGTGAGCGCGACCATGGCGGCAAGGCCAACCAGACCCACGAGGCCCAACACATCGATGGATGCGGGCGAGGACCAAAAGCGCACGAGGGCGCTCGGCTGTGCCGGGCCGGTCTCGGCTGATTCGTCGGCCTTCTCGCCAGGCTTGCCCTCGGCGTTCTTGCCGTGCTTGGCGGCGCCGGCCAGGCGATTGAGCCCCAAACGACGAGCGAGACGCACCGGCGCCAGGTCGCGATCGGGGATAAAGGCCATCCAGGCACCCAGCAGCAGCGAGAACACGCGGGTGTCGGTGCCGTAGTACACGCGGCTGGGGTCGGCGGCAGGGTTGTAAAGCACCATCATGGCAAGGGCAGATACCGCGGCAAGGCCCAGAACCACGCGGCGCGTGTTGGGCTTGCTCATGTGCATGGATACCATAGCGAGCAGCAGCGGGGGCCAAACCAGGTAGAACTGTTCCTCGATGGCGAGCGACCAAAAGTGCGTAAGCGGCGAGGGATCGCCCAGGGCGTTGAAGTACGAGACGTTTTGGGCAATCTGCCACCAGTTGTTGAAGAACAGCAGCGACGGCAGGATATCGGGGCGCATCTTGGTGAGCATCACGTGGTTGAAGACGGTGCACAGCGCACAGGTCACCACCACGACGGTCACCACGGCGGGGACCAGGCGACGGATGCGGCGGATCCAGAAGCTCTTGAGGTCGATGCGGCCGGTCTTAGCGACTTCGTTGAGTAGCAGGCGTGTGATCAGATAGCCCGAAAGCACAAAGAAGATCGTGACGCCGAGCAGACCGCCCTGCGCCCACGTGAGGTTGAGGTGATAGAGCACCACCGCGACGACGGCAAGCGTGCGCAGGCCGTCAAGGGCAGGGATGTAGCGGGACTTGGGGCGAGCAGGCGTCTGCTCCGCGGCGGGAGTGTTGGCGCGACCCGCGTTGTTGGCAGAAGCGCGATGGGGGCTCGCGGTGCGTCGCGGCTCGTTGGCACGGCGTTCGCTCTTCACGCGTTCGTGCGGCGCCGGCTCGTTGCCTGTGCGGCGTCGACCGCGCGAGCCCGATTGCGAGAGTTGTTCCATAAAACATCATCCAATGACGAGAATAATCAGCACGCCTTCATTGTAGCTGCCTGCTCCTGTGAATGCTTGCTGCTGGCGCAAGCTCAAGCGCGCGTCCACATCAAAGTGAACTAAAGTTATAGGGGGTGCGAGAGTGCACGATCGACGGCCGGCGGTGGGCATAAGGCCCGCAGATGAGGAGGTTTCCATGGCAGATCGCGGCATCGTTGCGGTGTTCGGCAGCATGAACATGGACCTTTCGGTGGCGTGCGAGCGCATACCGCGTGCGGGCGAGACCGTCGGCGGCAGCGGGTTTATCACCAACGCCGGCGGCAAGGGCGCCAATCAGGCTGTAGCTGCCGCGCGTATGGGCGCGTGCACGCACATGATCGGCGCGGTCGGTCGCGACGCGTTCGGCGCGTCGCTCGTGGTGGGGCTCCAAGACGCCGGCGTGGACTGTGACTTTGTAGTGCATCGCGATGACGTGGAGACGGGAACGGCGACCATCATTCGCTGCGAGGGCGACAACCGCATCATACTGTCACCGGGCGCCAACCATGCGCTTGCGGGCGCGGACGTTGCCTGCGCGTTGAGGCGTCTGGTGGCCCATGAGCTCGACGACGACGCCAGCGAGATTGCCCCGGCTGCCGGAAGCGTCTTTATCGCCCAGGGTGAATGTGACCTTGCGGCGACGGCCGAGGCGCTTGTTTGTGCTCACGAGCTGGGGTTCTATACGGTCTTTAATCCAGCGCCTGCCTGCGAGCTGCCTGCGGAGGTCTGGCCTGCGGTCGACCTGGTCTGCCCCAACGAGACCGAGTGCCAGGTTCTGACGGGCATTCTGCCCACGGATGATGCAAGCTGCGTCGCGGCGCTCAATGCGCTGCTCGACAAGGGTGCCGGGGCTGCGGTCATCACGTTGGGCGGTGCCGGCTCGGTTACGCTCGGCGATGGCGGTGAGCTGCTGCGCATGCCGGCACTTTCGAGTACGGTAGTCGATACCACGGCCGCCGGCGATACGTTTATCGGCGCGTTGGCGGCGGCTCGCCTAGAGGGCCTGCCGCTCTTTGAGTGCATGGCCGCGGGCGCTCGCGCCTCGGCGGTGACGGTGTCGCGCCTGGGCGCTCAGCAATCGATTCCCACGCGCGCCGAAGTTGAGCGCGTGTTTGATTTAGACGATTTAGTACAAGACGGAGAAGCGGAGTAGAACAATGGCAATCAAGAAGCTGATCCTTGATCTGGATATGGGTGTTGACGATGCGATGGCGCTGGCCTATGCCATCGCGAGCCCCGAGGTGGAGCTCGTGGGCATCACCACGTGCTTTGGTAACGTGCGCGTCGAGCAATCGGCGCACAATTGCCTGGCGGTGCTCGATCTGCTGGGTCGCCCCGAGGTTCCGGTGTACCTGGGTGCCGACCGTCCTCTGCAGGCGACTGAGCCCTATACGCCGCCGGCGTCCACCGCGCTCATTCACGGCAAGAACGGCATCGGCGGCGCGAGCGTGCCCGCGTCGCCCTACGAGCCGGTGGGGGCGACCTCGGCCGACGGCAACGCTGCGGTCGATTATCTGATCGATGCTGCGCGCACCTATGGTCCCGATCTGGTCTACGTGGCGACTGGCCCGCTCTCCAACCTGGCGCTCGCCCTGGAGCGCGATGCGGCGGCGATGATGTCCATCGGCCGCGTGGTCGTGATGGGCGGCGCCCTTACCGTGCCCGGCAACGTGAGCGCGGGCGCCGAGGCCAATATGGCGAGCGACCCCGAGGCAGCCGACGCGGTGCTGCGCTCGGGCCGTAAGCTCACCATGGTGGGTCTGGACGTGACGCATCGCGTGGTGCTCACACGCCGCGACATTGCCGGCTGGACGGGCTCGGGCACCATGGCGGGCTGCGCATTTGCGAGCATGGTCGAGCACTACATTGGCTCGTACGAGATGAACGCACCCTACCTGGGTGGTTGTGCGCTGCACGATCCGCTGGCCGTTGCCGTGGCGATCGACCCCACGCTCGTAGGTGCGCTCGGCTGCAACCTGCGTGTTGATCTGCTGGGCGAGTACCGCGGTCGCACCATCTGCGATGAGCGCCGCCTGTCCGATCCGGACAAGAGCACGCTTGTGGCACTGACCGTGGATGCTCCGCGCTTCCTGTCCGAGTTCAAGACGCGTATGGCCCGCGTCCTGGGCTAAGTTGTCTTTTTGGGACGGGGCTTTTTTGACTGGTATGATTGGTGCGACCATTCGAACCAGCTAAAAGAGCCCGTCCCAAATTGACTACCGAGAGGATCTGCCATGGAGCGCATTGCGAGCTTTTCCGTTGACCATCTGTTGCTTGAGCCCGGCGTGTATGTGAGCCGCATCGACCGCGATCCGGCGACCGGGGCCGCCGTCACCACCTTTGACCTGCGCCTGACCACGCCCAACAAGGAGCCGGTCATGAACACGGCCGAGTGCCACACCATCGAGCACCTGGGCGCGACGTTCCTTCGCAATCATGCCGAGTGGTCGGGCCGCATTGTCTACTTTGGCCCCATGGGCTGCCGCACGGGCTTTTACCTCGTCGTATTTGGCGAGGTGACGAGCGAGGAGATCCTGCCGCTCGTGCGTGAGCTGTTCGAGTTTGTCGCCGACTTTGAGGGCGATGTCCCCGGTGCCGCTCCCGAGGAGTGCGGCAACTACCTGGACCAGAACCTTCCCATGGCCAACTGGCTTGCGCGCCGCTACCTCGACCGCGACCTGGCCGATATCGACGAGAAGCACCTGCACTATCAGCAGGCATAAGGGCTTTATCGTCCAAAACGCGCGCATTGGGCGCCTTCGCTTATGCGGGGGCGCCTTTTTGTTGATTGGTCGGGGCGAGCGTTCAAAATCGCTCATGTTTGTTCTAGAATGTTCGTATAGTCACATTTACGAACAGGAGTGAACATGCATATCTACTCTGTCAACGATCCCGAGTTCAAATCCTATGGCAACGTTTGGGATAACGTTTCGTCCGAGCTCACGTCGCCCGTGCTCGAGGCGCTCTCTGCCACGCCCATTCCCGAGGGCAGCAAGTACGTAGCAAGCGCGCCGGAGCTCGAGGACGTCAAGGATGCCGACAAGCTTGGCTTTCTCATGTTTGGTGGCCGTCCCTTCCAGCTCGGCTGGTGCAACGGCCACAACACGCGTCTCAACTGCCTGGAGTATCACCGTGCCAGCGAGTTCAACTTGGGCGCGCGCGACTTTATCCTGCTCGTGGCGCATCGCTGGGAGATCGAGGACGGCAAACTCGACACCGCGTGTGTCAAGGCGTTCCGCGTGCCGGCCGGCAAGGTTGTCGAGGTTTTCAACACCACGCTTCACTACACGCCGTGCATGGTCGACGAAGGCGGCTTCCAGGTGATGGTGGCGCTGCCCGCTGGCACCAATGGTCCGCGCCCCGAGGCTGCGGCCGACATGCCTACCGCCGGTGACAGCTACTGCTACTGGAAGGCCGACAAGTGGGTTCTCTGCCACGCCGACAGCCCCAAGGCTGCCGAGAGCGGCTACGTAGGTCTCATCGGCAAAAATATCGACATCACCGTGGACTAGCGCATCGCCCCAAACCACCACAAAGGTGCCTGTCTCTTTTGCGGTGGTTTGGGGCGGGCGGATATCGGGAAGTGCCAGACGGGGGAGGCTGCCGGGCGCCTTGCCGTCTGCGGATTTTGGGACATGCGGCCCGCTTTTTCGACCCATCTGTCGGTACACTAAAAGCACTATGGGTACCCGCGAGCGACATATCGGCCACGCGGCCGCCCGGACCGCGCCGGTTGCGGATCCCAGGGGCGGCAGGCTCTTCGCCATGCCGCGATTCCTTGTTGGCATAACGCATCAGGTGTACCGTCACCGCGTCTTTGCTATCGCCGGTGCCATCACCGCGCTGTTCCTCGTGCTTTTGGCAGTCTTGCCGGCGCTGTTCGCCTTCGACCACAAACTTTCTAACGCCGTGCCCGCCTATAGCGAGGTGTCCGAAGAGGTCGTGGATGCGCTCGTCCACTCGAGCTCTCTCCCGCTGCTTGTCGCTGCAATTGCATTTTCGATCTGGGGCGTATCGGTCTATCTGCGCTGTTTGGACTATGTGTTGCGCCGCCGCCTTGTTGCCATCGCCACCATCTGCGCCCTGTGGATGATCGAAGTCATTCTCAAGTACAAGTCGTTCACGCCGTTCTATGCCACCGTGCTGTGGTACCTGTACTACGTGCCCATGACGCTCATTCCACTGCTCTACCAGTTGTGTGGTCTGCGCCTTGCGGGCCTGGAGCAACACCGCCTGGGTCGCCGCTACTGCGCTGCGCTGTGGATTGTGGCCATCCTGCTTATCGGATTTGTGCTCACCAACGATTTTCACCAGCAGGTCTTCCGCTTTGACCGTACAAGCGACACCTGGAGCAACGATTACACGTACGGCTGGGGTTATTTCGCCGTCTTAGTGTGGACGGCCTTTGACTTCGTGGCCTTTTTTATCCTGGTTGGTCGGTCCTCGTCCTTTCGCATCCAACGTTTCTCGGGCACGGCGGCGCTCGTGCTGCTGGGCGGCGCTTTCTTTGCCATCTCATATGCTCTGCGCGTGCCCTGGGCATGGAGGCTCAACTTTTCGCTCGTCTATTGCGTCCTGTGCGTGGTGGCGATGGAAATCTGTCTCGATTGCGGTGTCGTTCCGTCGTATCACGACATCGCCGGCATCTTCGACACCTTGCCGCTTGACCTCAAAGTTCTAACGCGCGACCTGCAGGAGGTCTATGCCACGCCGGTGTCAAAGCCAACGCCGGTAGGCGTGCGCGAGGAGTTGCGGACCCAGGAGCACGGCCGCGCCCATGCCTTTGCCGTGGCGTCCGATCCCGATGTGATGTACCGTGCCTTTCCACTGCTGGGCGGATCGGCCCTGCTCGCCCAAGACGTGTCGGAGCTCAACGAGCTTAACCGTGAACTGGCACATCGTCGCATGGAGCTGCAGCGTCAAAATGAGCTGCTCGCCGCCGACTACGACCTTAAGACGCATTTGGCAGATCAAGAGGCCGAGACCTTGCTGGTCCAAGACGTGGATCAAGCGCTTGCTCGCGCGCTCGAAGGGATGTACGACCTGCTGAGCTCGCTGCCGCCGTTGACCGACGAAGTGTCTTCGCACGAGCGTTACCGCATGCTGCAGCGCGCCAAGATGCTCGTCGCCTATTGCAAGCGCAAGGGGTCACTCACGTTGGCGCAGCACGGGGAGAGCGGCTTTGATCGCGACCGCATTCAGCTCATTGCCAACGAGCTCGCAAGCGACCTGCGCACCATCGATATCGATTGCGCCTCGATTATCGCCATACGGCGCCCGTTGCACGCCAGTACGGTAAGCGCCCTGTACGACTGCGTGTATGACTTTGCGTTTTTTGCCTACACCACCGACCATCCGGCGCTTATGTATCACTTGGGCGACCATGACCGATGCAGTGTCGAGCTGCGCGCCACACTTTTTTCCAACGATGATGCAGATCTTTCGCAGACGCCCGCTGCGCAAGAGCTCGAAAGCGCTCTGCAAGGGCGCAACGTGGCATACCGCCTTGAGGGCGAGCCCGGCCAGCTGCGCATGATCGTCTTGATGCCGAGGGCGGGTGAGTGACGATGCAGATTTCGCTCATTCTTCCCCAAATCGTTGCGCTCGATGTTGTCTTTGCCCTGGCTGCGTGTCTGCAGACGATCCACGTCCCGCTCATCGCATCGCGCCGCTCGTCCTATAACCGTAAGGTGATTTGCGCCTACGAGGCGAGTCTTGTGCTTCACCTGATGATTTCGGCGCTCATCTTATTCGCGTCGTCTGGCTCGTATCTGGTGGCGCCGCTTGACGTTTGCGCCAGGGCAATGGGCGGAGCGCTGTGGCTCAATGCCGTGATCTTTGCCTACGGCGTGGTGCTTATGGTGCGCTATCGTCGCCCCGTCATGCTGGTCGAGCTGCTGCTTGTTGTCACCGTTACACCGCCGGTGGTTTTTGCCATGGGCTCGGCGTGGACCGTTGTCCTTATCGCAGAGGGAGCGTTCTTCCTGTTCCGTTCCATCGCGGCGCTCTTGATGGATGTCCGCAACCGCCAGGAGGATATCACCATGTTCTCGACGATCGAGACCATCAACGTGATTCCCGTGGGCATCCTGTATCTGGACCCGAGGGGCCGTCCGCTGCTCATGAACCGCTGCATGCGCAAAAACCTGGTGGAGCTTCATATGCCCACCGACCTAGGCGATATGAGCGGTACATGGAACG
>DBEZQF010000191.1:0-2035 GCA_048254795.1 Collinsella sp.
GATGAGTGGCCATGCGCTACATGGCAAAGGGGTAAATCTGCTACACTAGTACAACATGCCTCCGTAGCTCAGGGGATAGAGCACCGCTCTCCTAAAGCGGGTGTCGACGGTTCGAATCCGCCCGGGGGCACCAGAGAAATATCGAGCCCGGTACCGCTACGGTGCCGGGCTCTTCTGGTCTAAGGGCAGGATTCGAGCCGTCGACACCCGCGTCACTCATTTCCCCGCGGGGGAGTTTTCGAATCCGCCCGGGGGCACCAGAGGAATATCGAGCCCGGTACCGCTACGGTGCCGGGCTCTTCTGGTTCAATGCCATGTCAAAAACGAAGCGCCCGCTTGCTGGGGGAGCAAGCGGGCGCCTGTGAGCGAATATGTTTGCGGCGAAAGCCGCGATAAGCGGTGGGGTGGCGACTAGTTGGTCGTACCGGAATCGTCGCCCGTGCTCGTGCCCGAGCCCGAGCCCGAACCAGAAAGTGCGACCGTCAGCGTAATCGTGCTGCCGGTGGACTGCTTGCCAGTGGGGGAGACGCCCGTAACGGTGGCATCCTCGTTACCGCTTACGGGATTGCCGTTCTGGTCACAGAAGCCAATGTTATAGAAACCGGCGTTGTTGAGCGCGGTGACGGCGGCGGAGATGCTCTTGCCGTACAGGTTGCCCGGGACGCTGGCCTTGCCGGACTTCTTGGCGATGACGACGGTGATCGTGGCGCCGGGCTTCTGCTTGCCGCTGGGGTTCCAGCTAATTACGGTGCCCTCGGTAACCGAGTCGTTTTCCTGGTAGCTCACGTCGACGCCAAAGCCAGCCATGTCGAGAGCGTTGCGCGCCTGGGCTTCGGTCATGTCGGTCAGATCGGGCACCGAGGTGGTGTCCGGGCCGCTGGAGACCTTGTACGAGATGGTCGTGCCCTTCTCGACCTCCTTGCCGGCAACAGTGCTCTGCTCAAAGACCTGGCCCTCTTCGGCCTCATTGGCTTCCTCCGAAGCGCTGCCCTTCAGGCCCACGCTTGCCAGTGCGGCCTCGGCCTGGTCCTTGGTCAGGCCGACGAGCTGCGGAACCTCAACCTTCTCGGAGGGCTTAGGGCCCTTGGAGACTACCAGGTTCACCCTCGTGCCCTTGGCCTTCTTGGTGTTGCCGTTGGGGGTCTGCTCGGCGACCTTTCCCTCGTCGACATCGTCGTTGTAGCTCTGGTCGACGGTGCCAACCTCAAGGCCGGCTTCTTTGATCAGCTCAATAGCCGTTTCCTGGTCCTTGCCCAGCACGTCGGGCACCGTGACCTGTTCGCCACTGAACATGCCCGTGGCAAAGGCCACTACAACGCCAATCACGGCGACGGCGGCAATCACGGCGGCGATAATCTTGTTCTTGTTGGACTTAGGCTTCTCGACCTCGTAGGAGCCCGTGGAGCCCGAGACAGCGCTACGGGCGGTGTTCTGACCGCTCACGCCCGAGACGGGACGAACCATAGCACGCGTTGAGTCGGAAAGCTCGCGGGTCTTGGTGGCACCCAGGTCGCCGGCGGCACCGATGATACGCGTGGGCTCCGAGACGTTGACGGCACGGCCGGACAGGTAGCTGTTGAGCACCTGGCGCAGCTCGTCGGCCGTCTGGAAGCGGTTTGCCGGGTCCTTCTCCATGCACTTGAGGATGATGCGCTCCAGGTCGGCGTCGACGCCGGAGTTGATCTGGCTCGGCGGGATGGGGAGCTCGTTGACCTGCTTGAGCGCGACCGAGATAGCGTCGTCGCCGTCAAAGGGTACGCGGCCGGTGGCGCACTCGTACATGACGACACCCAGCGAGTAGATATCCGAGGTGGGGCCGAGGTCCTGGCCGCGGGTCTGCTCGGGGCTTACATAGTGGGCGGTGCCCAGCACGTTGTTATCCTGCGTGAGATGACTGTTCTTGGCGCGTGCGATGCCAAAATCCATGACCTTGATGTTGCCGTCGGGCAGCACCATGATGTTTTGCGGCTTAATGTCGCGGTGGATGATCTCGTGCTTGTGTGCGACCGAAAGCGCGGAGCTGATCTGCGAGCCG
>DBEZQF010000192.1:0-2440 GCA_048254795.1 Collinsella sp.
AATCGAGGCCTTACCGACGGCTTTGAGCTGCTTGGACTTCATAAAGAGAATCAGCAGAAGCGGCACGATGAACGTAGCGCCAGTGCCGCCGAACTCACCCACGAGCGACATGTTAAAGGTGAGGGAGTGGGCGGGGTGGCCGCCTGCCAGCAGAACCTGCAGGTTCTCGGCCTGGTTGGCAAGACGGATGGGGTCGATGCCCGGCTGGACGATCGAGGGGCCGTGGACGCCGATGAACCAGAAGAACGCGGTGGCTGCCTGGATAAGGATAAGGCCAGGATAGGTTTCTGCAGCGGTAAAGAGCGGGGAGAGCAGTTTGATAAGCAGCTCGGAGAACGGAACGCCCATGAGGTTGCGCACGACGACATCGATGATGCCGCAGATGATGACGGCGCCGCCAAAGGGGATAATGTCGCGGAAGTTCTGAGCGATGGCGCCCGGGACCTCCTTGGGCAGCTTAATGGTCAGATCGCGCGAGACGCAGAATTTGTAGACCCACACGGTGATGAACGCGGCGATATAGGCCGAGAACAGACCGAGCGTGCCCATGCTGGTGCAATCGAAGACCGAAAGTTCGGAGCCGTTGAACTTGGTGGTGAACTGCGTGACTGCGAGCAGCAGCATGCTGCACTGGGCGGCCACCATGGTGGAACCGTCGTTGAGCACTTTGCCGGCGGGCATGCGACGGTTCATGGAAGCCGTGAAGTTCTTGGCCGTGGTACCGGCAACCATGATGCCCATAACGCCCATGGTGAAGTTGTACAGCTTGTTGCACCAGTCGATGAGCGGCTGGGGCAGCGTGATGCCGACTACGCCGGGAAGGGTGGCAATGAGCAGAAAGATCGAAGAGGTGAGGACGATGGGCATGCACCCAAGGAATCCGTCCTTAATGGCCTGGAGGTAGATGTTCCTCGAGATCTTCTCAAAGAACGGTTGATGCTTTTGAGCATCTTTACGATGGCGTCCATAGAGCTCCTTTGCTACTTGATGCGCGATGCATGTGGATGGAACTGGTCGTCGATGGATGGTCAGGACTGCCCGGAAACCTTCCTGCTTAAGGAAGGCATTGCGAAATGATAACGTTGTCATTTCGTTAATGACAACGTAAGACATTATTGGAAGAGCAACAAGGATTTACGGGTGAACGGTCGATATTGTCCGATAAACGGCTGATTTGTCAGTCGGGCAGGTAGTGTATGCTAGAACGCAAAAAAACAAGCAATGCAAAACCGACTGGAGAAGTAGTGGCAACGATGGACAAGAAAAATGTCTCAATGAATGATGTGGCAGTTGCCGCGGGCGTTTCTCTCAAGACGGTTTCGCGTGTGATCAACGAGCCCGATAGCGTGCGAGAGTCGACACGCGATAGGGTCCATGCTGCCATGGAGACGCTTGGGTTCCGGGCGAACTTTGCCGCGCGTTCACTCAAGTTGGGCCGTTACGGGTGCATCGGCGTGGTGATGTTCCACTTGTCGGGCGGCGCCGTGGACATGATTGACGGTATCGCCGATGCCGCCGAAGAACGCGGCTTTGCGCTCACGATGATTAAGAAGCGCGCGGGGGAGAAGATGACCCTTGCCGAAGCGGCGCGCAGGATGTCGCAGCTGCCTGTTGATGGCATGATCTTCAACCTGCGTCAGATGGTCGATGACTTTGATACCTTTGAGGCGCCGAAAGACCTCAAGACGGTGATTATCACGCCGATGGAGCATTCAACCTGCTCTACCGTCAGTGACGACCAAGAGGGCGGCGCACGCATGGCATGCGAGTACTTCTTGAATCGCGGGCACAAAAACGTGTACTTCGTCTCTGGTAAGAAAGAGTCGCTGTCGAGTCAGTGCCGTATGAAAGGTTGGCGAGCGGCACTCGAGGCGCGTGGCATTGAGCCGCCCGAGCCTCTGCAAGGCGATTGGAATGCGGATAGTGGCTATGCCGCGGGCCTCGTGCTTGCCGATAAACCCGATTGCACGGCGGTCCTCGCTGCTAACGACTGCATGGCAAACGGCGTGATGATGGCTCTACGTGACAAAGGGTTCAGTGTGCCCGACGACGTGTCTGTGATCGGCTTCGACGATGAGCTCTACAAGACGATTCCCAACTCGATTCTGACGTCGGTGAAGTTTCGCCACCGCGAGCTGGGCATCCGTGCGCTTAACGAGGTCGTTTCGGGTCTGGAAGCCCCGAGCTCCAGAAGCCGTACGCTCGTCTCGGGCGTGTTGGTCGAGCGTTCCAGCGTAAAGGACTTGCGGGCGTAGACGTGCTCGGCCTATTCCGTTTGTCTCGATCTGTAACAACTAGACGGTCAAAAGTGGTCTACATGTTACAGATTGAGATTTTCGGCTTGGCCTGTGCGTTCATCTCGATCTGTAACAGCTAGGACCGAAAAACTCGGCTAGATGTTACAGATTGAGATGAACAGGAGGACGGGTGCGGTCTAAAC
>DBEZQF010000193.1:0-2006 GCA_048254795.1 Collinsella sp.
GTACGGCGGCTACCTGGTCGTCGACGGTGCGCAGTCGCTGCCGCACATGCCGGTCGATGTGGCCGACCTGGGCGCCGACTTCTTTGCCTTTAGCGCGCACAAGGCCATGGGCCCCATGGGCATCGGCGTGCTGTGGGGCAAAATGGACCTGCTCAACGCCATGCCGCCCATGCTCACCGGCGGCGAGATGATCGATTCGGTCACCGAGCAGGACGCCGTCTGGGCGCCCGTCCCCGAGAAGTTCGAGGCCGGCACGCAGGACGCCGCCGGCATCTTCGCCACGGGCGCGGCGCTTGACTACCTGGTTAACACCGTGGGTTACGAGAACATCCAGGCCCGCGAGCAGGCACTCGTCCACTACCTGATGGGCGAGCTCATGCAGCTCGACTTTGTCCAGATCATCGGCTCCATCTATTGGGACAACCACCACGGCGTTGTGAGCTTTAACGTCAAGGGCATCCATCCGCACGACGTCGCGAGCATCATGGACATGGACGGCGTCTGCATCCGCGCCGGCCACCACTGCGCGCAGCCGCTGCTCACCTGGCTGGGCGTCGAGAACCTTGCCTGCTGCCGCGCCAGCGTGGCCTTCTACAACGACAAGGCCGACATCGACAAGTTCATCGCCGGTCTGCATCACGTTTGGAGCACGTTCAATGGGTAATCTATACACCTCCACCACGTTTATGGAGCACAACTCGCACCCCGACTATAAGTACGAGATGGATGCCCCCACGCACGAGCACGACGGCATCAACCCCAGCTGCGGCGACGAGCTCACCTTGCAGCTACGAGTCGAGAACAACGTGATCGAGGAAGCCTCCTTTACCGGCCACGGCTGCGCCATCAGCCAGGCAAGCGCCGACATTATGGCCGACCTCATCACGGGCGAGACGGTCGAGGAAGCTCACCGCTTGGCAGAGCTCTTCCTCGCCATGATCCGCGGCGAGAAGCTCTCCGAGGACGACCTGGAAGACCTGGACGAAGCCGCCCAGCTCCAGGACATCTCGCACATGCCCGCCCGCGTCAAATGCGCCGAGCTCGCCTGGCGCACCCTCGACGGCATGCTCACGGGACAAAATAATCAGTAGAACTTGTCCCAAATCTTAAGATTTTTGTTGGCCGAATCGCTTGACAAGAGTGGTTCGGCCATTTTCTATTCCGAGAGCTCAGCTTGAGCCTTCACCCGCGCATAAGCGCGCGCGATACGAGATACGGTACTCTTACTGATTCCCGTATACCGTTCGATCTCGCGCACCGTGTTGCCGCCATCGTGCAGAGCGAAAATGATTCTGTCTCGCCGCGAGGGCGCAACGGTCTTGAGTTCGTTGAGCGGAACCCCGAGGCTCTTCGCCATCTTGTCGGCAAAGGCGTGGCGTTCCCACTCCGTCTCTTTCATATCGCACAGCGCTGACTCACTGCCGGCGGGCGTCGAAAGCGAATAGGCAATAAAGCCCTCGGCAGAGCCAAAAAGCTCAAGCACGCAAGAAGGATCAGAAAATCCCCTCGTGGCATCGGCCACATCACCGTCGTAAGCGCGTAGATGTTCCGGAAAGCTGCTCCAGGGATAACGCTCGATTAGGCTAACGCCCACCTCCTGCGGATCGGCGTGTACAGAGCGAATAGCCTCCATCACCTGCCAGTCGGTATCGAGCGAGCGCCGGTCAAAACGGTTCTGGAACAGATGCCCGGAGCGTCCGGTACGCTTGTTGAACCGCCGCGCGTACGTCAAAAGCAGCCGGTGCATCGCCGCGCTCATCCTGTCCTCGTAATCTGCAAGCACCAAATGCACGCGATTGCCCATAAGACACCAGGCGATAACCGTCACACCCTCCACCCGGCAGCAGTCGCGCATCAGTTCCAAAAACTCCCACCGGTCTTCATCGCCCTCAAAGATGAGCTGCTTGCCCGTACCGCGGGCACAGACATGGTAAAAGCCGGTAACCGTTCTCCAAACGCGCTGCATGGCGCTCCCTTCGCCGGGATCTGCTTGCCATCCAATACAG
>DBEZQF010000194.1:0-2362 GCA_048254795.1 Collinsella sp.
GCCAGAGATGGGGATGCCCATGCAACATATCGATCGGATTATCCGCTCCAAGAACGTCTTTACCGCGCAAGACGGCATCGATACCGCCCGCGAGCTGGCGATTGCCATCGCAGGCGACCGTATCGTCGCAGTCGGTGCGCCCGATGACGTGATCGCCGCCGCTCCCGCCGCCACGTCGGTTATCGACTACGGCGAGCAGTTTGTCTGCCCCGGTTTCCATGACGCTCATCTGCACTTCTTCCATACCTCGGTCGGTTCCTCGCCGTACATGCTTATGGATATGGGCACGTCCGAGGCGGCGCTGGTGCAACATGCGCTCGAGTTTTCCCAGGACCTGCCCGACGACGCTTGGGTTGTGACGCAGGGCTGGCGCGACTACCGTTGGGACCCGCCCGAGCATCCTACCAAGGCGTCGCTCGATGCGGCATTCCCCGATCGTCCCTGTGTTATGTATTCGGGCGACGGGCACACGCTTTGGCTCAACAGCCGCGCACTCGATGCACTCGGCGTCACGCGCGACAGCGAGCCACCAGCGGGCGGTAGCTACGACAAGGACGCAAACGGCGAGCTCACGGGTATCGCTCACGAGGCGGCTGCCATGCAGCTGCTGCCGCGCTGCCTTGAGTGGCTGGGCGAAGATCGCATCGCAAGCGCTTACGCCGATCAAATGAGGCGTATGGCCGAGCAGGGCATCACCTCGATATGCGATATGTCGCTCATGCCCATGCCGGGCTGCGACTTTATCCGCGACGATGTCTACGACAAACTGCAGGCAGCCGGTAAGCTGGGCATCCGCGCCCATTTGTTTCCCACGCTGCTGGATGACCAATCGCGCTTGGAAGAGCTACAGACCCGCTACGCGAACAACGCGCTGCTCTCGGCGCCAGGCTTTAAGCAGTTCTTCGACGGCGTGTCGAGCGAACACACGGCATATCTCACCGAGCCCTATACCAACCCGCGCTTCCCGGGCGATCAAGGTCGCCTGACGGTTCCTGCCGAGCGTATGCGCAAACTGGTCCTCGCTGCCGCGGAGCGCGGTCACACCGTGCGCATCCACGTCATCGGCGACGGTGCGATTCATGCCGCGCTCGATATCTTTGAGGAGGCCGCCGAACTGTACGGCCTGCCCCAGCACGGTCATAACACGCTCGAGCATCTGGAGAACCTCTTGCCCGAGGACATCGACCGCCTGCGCAAGCTTAACGTGGTTGCTTCGAGCCAGCCCTGCCACATTACACTCGACCCGGGTGGACCGGAGCGCGACCTGGGTCTGGAGCGCAGCCGCATCATGTGGCCGTTCGCAACCTATAAACAGCGCGGCATCCGCCAAGCCTTCGGCACCGATAGCCCCATCACAGCCGTTACCAGCATGAACGTGCTCTACACGGCCATCACGCGCCAAGACCCCAAAAGCCACTGGCCCGAGGGCGGCTGGTTACCGAGCGAGCGCATCGATGCAGCAACAGCCCTGCGCAACTACACCCTGGGCAGCGCCTATGCAGCGGGCGACGAGCAAAACCTCGGCAGCTTGGAGCCCGGCAAATACGCCGATCTGGTAGTCCTGGACCAAAACCCGCTCACCATCGACCCCCAAGAACTGCAAGCCACCAAGGTTCAGGCCACCTACCTGGCAGGTAACTTGATTTACGAGCGCTAAGTATTCATGTTTTACCGTTAACGCGGCTCGGGCAGCTTTTTTTGGGATAGCGCTCGAGCCGCGTTTGCGTTTCGGTGGGGATTCGCCATGAGCGTCCCTGCTCTGTTGGATTTGGGCGCGGGGTTGAGGTGCTGCTGCTCCGTGCGTTCAATTTGGACATCAGCGGTGCAACCTCATGGTGTTTTGCATACTTCCAGTTGCAGATTGCATAAAAAGCTGAGATGTTCTTTCCGGCCCTGATGTACCCCCGCCTGGGCCGTGCAAAAAACGGAGTATTCAGCACCGCGAGCTCTGCCGGTGCCGCTGCGGCTGAGTAACGTTGCGGAGATTGACGTCATTTTGGGCTCCGGTACGGCGCGAAGCATGCCTTTTTGTCCTGGCGGGGTTTGCCTGCCGACTCAAATCGCCGGTCGAAGGCGTCCTTGGGACCAATATGGTGTGTCCGGCGTGTATGCAGCCGTCCTGGCTTGCTGAATACTCCCAAAAATGCACGGTGCTCCCCAGGGGACCCGTGCGCGCAACGAAAACCATGCCCATGTCGCTATCCGCATCGCCATTTTGCTGCACTGACTTTTCTGAATGCCGGGCCCGAATTAGTTAACCTGGCTCCCGGGGCGGACCGGAGGGCATGAAGTTTGTCGCGAGTTCCGCACGCAAAGGAAAGCGCTTAATGTGCTTTCCGTCTTGCGCAGGACTGTAGAGCAG
>DBEZQF010000195.1:0-4261 GCA_048254795.1 Collinsella sp.
ATACGGCCGTAGCGCTCGCCAAGGTTAAGGCTGCTGTTGCCGAGAAGGTCGAGGATGACGAGGAGCTGCCGCCTTGGGATATCGTCGACGAGGTCTTTGAGGACGAGCCGGTCATCAAGGAGAGCGTGCGCGCGGCACTGACCGAGGAGAAGGTGCCTGAGCGTGTGCCCGTGGAGCGCAAGCAGGTCGAACGCGCGGCGGTGCGCAATCATAAGATCCGTACCGACACGGGTATCGAGATCAGCTTCCCGGCCGAGATGGGTTCCAACTCCGAGTACATTGAGTTCGTCAATGAGCCTAACGGCCTCATCTCCATCGAGCTCAAAAATATCGGTAGCATCGAGAATCGATAAGTTGCGTTGCGCCTACAGCGAGAAAGCAAAGGCCGAGGCCCTTCGGGACTTCGGCCTTTTTTGTTTTCGGCTTGGTTGCTGACATTGCGCCGCAGGTTGGGCATACGTCAGCGAAAACGCCCCAGAGCGAGCAAGGTGACGTGAAAGAGGAGGGCATTGACCTTCTGGTCATGCCCGACGATTGAACGTCAGATTGCCGCCTAGGGGCGTTTGCAGCGTCGGGTCGTTACGGCGTTTGGTAAAACGCCGTAACTATTAAAGCTGGCGCAGGCCCTCTTCCAGGCCGGTCTTGCTGTCGGTCTTCTCGTCGCGCATCTTGATGACGCGGGCGGGGACACCGGCCACGACGGCACCGGCGGGGACATCCTCGACGCACACGGCGCCGGCGGCAACAACAGCGCCCTTGCCCACGCGTACGCCCTCCAGGACCACGGCGTTGGCGCCGATCATGACGTCGTCTTCGATGATGACGGGCGTGGCGCTTGCGGGCTCAACGACGCCTGCCAACACGGTTCCAGCGCCGATGTGGCAGTTCTTGCCCACGGTGGCGCGGCCGCCTAGCACGGCGCCCATATCGATCATGGAACCCTCGCCGATAACGGAGCCGATGTTGATGATGGCGCCCATCATGATGACGGCACGGTCGCCAATCTCGACGCGGTCGCGGATGATCGCGCCCGGCTCGATGCGGGCGTTGATGCCCTTAAGGTCGAGCATGGGCACGGCGGAGTTGCGGCAATCGTTCTCCACGTCGTAGTAATCGATGGAATCGGCGTTGGCGTCCAGGATGGCCTTAAGCTCATCCCAGTCGCCAAAGACGGTCTTGCCGCGACGACCGCCGTAGACATGTGCGTCGCCCCAAGCAACCTTCATGCCCGGCTTCTCGCGCACGTACAACTTGACGGGCGTCTTTTTGGGCGCGGTGGCGATGTAGTTGATAATCTTCTGTGCATCCATCTCGGCTGCGTTACTCATTTGCTATCTCTCCTTTGGGCGGATTCGGTTGACACCTGGTTAGACAAACATGACCTGGTCGAACGTATAGAAGCCGGGTTCGCGGGTGACGAGCTTCTGCGCGGCTGCCAAGGCGCCTTTGACAAAGATCTGACGACTCGTGGCGCGGTGGGTGAGCGTGACCTCCTCGTCCTGGCCGAAAAAGCTTACCTCGTGCACGCCGGCGACGGTGCCGCCGCGCAGCGAGTGCATACCGATCTCCTTGGGGTCACGCGCGCCGCACATGCCCTCGCGGCCATAGACGGGGTGGTAGCCTGCCTCGGGCTCAGCTTCGACGACGGCATCGAGCAGTAGCTTGGCAGTGCCGCTGGGGGCATCGACCTTTTGGTTGTGGTGCGTCTCGACGATTTCGCAGTCAAAGCCGGGCAGCTCGCGTGTAGCCTGCGCTACCAGATGGCGCAGGGCTGCGATGCCGATGGAGTAATTGCCCGAGTGCATAACGCGGGTGTTCTGGCCCAGCTCACGCAGACGGTCCATCTGCTCGGGGGTGTAGCCTGTGGTGCCCGAGACCAACGCCGCGCCCGTGCGCTCGACATAGGCGACGACGGCATCGAAGGTCACGACGTTCGAGAAGTCGATAATCACATCGGCAGCCGGTGCGTTCTCGAGCTTGCTCAAATCGAAGCCAATCTGGGCCACGATATCAAAAACGGGTTGACCGGCGGCGTCGACAACGCCCTCGGCGGTGGTGCGGATGAGCGAGCCCATGCGGCCCGTTCCCATAATGACGGTCTTAATCAAGCAGACCAGCCCCCTTCAGAGCATCGGTAAGTGCAGAGCGCGTGTCGTCTGCCATGGGGCACAGCGGCATGCGGTAGTTTGCCTCGATCATACCCATCTGGGCGAGCGCCTCTTTGACGGGGATGGGGTTGACCTCACTAAAGAGGGCATTGATGAGCGGCTGGCCGGCAATTTGGATATCGCGGGCACGCGCCACGTCACCGTCCAAATAGGCGCGGCACATGTCATGCACGAGCTGCGGCTGCACGTCTGCCCACACGCTGATGGTGCCCGAGGCGCCCAGGCTCATGAGCGGCACGGTAAGCGCGTCCTCGCCCGAGTACATGCGGAAGTCGTCTGACAGCAGGTGGGCGATCTTGGCCGCGTAGGCGACGTTGCCCGAGGCCTCCTTAATACCCATGATGTTGGGGTGCGCGGCCAGGCGCTCTACGTTGCGCTCGCTGATACCGCAGCCGCAGCGGCCGGGGATGTTGTACAGGATGCAGGGGATGTTCACGGCATCGGCGACGGTCTTAAAGTGCTGATAGATACCCTCTTCGTTGGACTTGTTGTAGTAGGGGGTAATGAGCAGCAGGCCGTCGGCGCCCAAGCCCTGGTAAGTAAGCGACTTGGTGAGCATGGTCTGCGTGGAGTTGGAGCCCGAGCCGGCAATGACGGGGACGCGTCCTGCAACATGCTTGACCACGGCGGCGACGACGGAGTTGTCCTCGTCGTCGGTCATCGTGGCGCTCTCGCCGGTGGTGCCCAGGGTGAGGATGGCGTCGGTGCCGTTTTGCAGGTGGAAATCGATAAGGCGCTCGAGTGCGTCAAAGTCGACACTGCCATCCTTTTTAAACGGCGTGACGAGGGCGACGATTGAGCCCTTGAGATTGCGGATGTCCATGTTCTTCTCCTTCGCGTCCGCGATCTGGATGCGTTTGTTCCATTGGGCGGCGACTGCCAGGCGCTCGTCTTGGGCGCGACGGCGGGCACTTTCGGCGCGCGACTTGGCCAGCAGCTCTCGGCCGCTCGGCAGCACGTCGAGCGTGGCAAAGTAATCGCCCGGGCGCTCGGCGCGGCGGATGAGGTCGGCCGAGCCATCGGGGCGCAACAGGACCTCGGCGGAGCGCAGGCGTCCATTGTAGTTGTAGCCCATGGAGTAGCCATGCGCGCCGGTATCGTGGATCACAAGCAGGTCGCCCATGTCGATATGCGGCAGCTCGCGATCGATGGCGAACTTGTCGTTGTTCTCGCACAGATTGCCCGTGATGTCGTAGGTGTCCGTGACGGGCGCTGTGGTCTTGTCGTCGCCACCCGGCTGGCCCATCACCGTAATGTGGTGGTAAGCGCCATACATGGCAGGACGAATCAGATCGACGGCACTGGCGTCCACGCCGATATAGTCCTTGTAGATCTGCTTCTCGTGGATGGCCTTGGTGACCAGGCATCCGTAGGGGCCCATCATAAAGCGACCCATCTCGGTGCAGATCGCCACATCGCCCATGCCGGCGGGGACCAGAATCTCGTCGTAGGCTGCGTGTACGCCCTCACCGATGGCGTGAATGTCGTTAGCCTGCTGCTCGGGCAGGTAGGGGATACCCACACCGCCGGACAGATTGATGAAGGCGACATGTGCGCCGGTCTCGCGCTCCAAGCGCACGGCAAGCTCAAAGAGGATGCGCGCAAGCTTGGGGTAGTAGTCGTTGGTGACGGTGTTGCTGGCAAGGAATGCGTGGATGCCAAAGTCCTCGGCGCCCTTGGCCTTGAGCATGTGGAAGGCCTCGAAGAGCTGCTCGGTGGTCATGCCGTATTTGGAGTCGCCGGGGTTATCCATGATGCCGTTGGAGAGCTGGAACAGGCCGCCCGGATTAAAGCGGCAGCTGACCGTCTTGGGAATGGGCCCTGCAACGCGCTCAAAGAACTCGATGTGGCTGATGTCGTCAAAGTTGACGATGGCACCCAGCTTGTCGGCGAGCTCAAAGTCGGCAGCCGGCGTATCGTTGGACGAGAACATGATGTCGTGTCCCGTGATACCCAGCGAGCGGGCGATCATGAGCTCGGTATAGCTCGAGCAATCGCAGCCGCAGCCGTATTCGTTGAGAATGGAGATGAGCGCCGGGTTGGGGTTGGCCTTGACGGCAAAGTATTCCTTAAAGCCCGGGTTCCATGCAAAG
>DBEZQF010000196.1:0-2394 GCA_048254795.1 Collinsella sp.
AGGCTCCGCAGCGCGAAGCGCGAAGCGGAGCCTCTTTGCATGTCCGAGGACGTTCCGGAGAGAAGTCCCCGTCCCGCCCCCGGATTCCCGGTGGGAGTTCTAGACCTTGTCGGCCTTAGTACATACCGCCGCCCTGCTGACCAGCGGTAGCAGCAGCGATTGCGTCCTCAAGCTGAGTGTTCTTGGGCACATCGGAGACGGTGGCCTCGGTGATGAGGATCAGGCTGGCGACAGAAGCAGCGTTCTGCAGGGTGACGCGGCTGACCTTGACGGGGTCGAGGACGCCCATCTCAATCATGTCGCCCCACTCGCCGTTGGCAGAGTTGAGACCCTGGCCGGCGGGCAGCTCGGCAACCTTGTCGACCACGACAGCGCCCTCAAAGCCAGCGTTCTTGGCGATGGTGGCGACCGGAGCGGTCAGAGCCTTCTTGACGATGTCGACGCCGATCTTCTCCTCGGGGTCGTCGATCTCGACAGCATCAAGCGCAGGCGCAGCGTCCATGAAGGCGACGCCACCGCCGGCGACGATGCCCTCCTCGACAGCAGCGCGGGTGGCCTGCAGGGCATCCTCGACGCGGTGCTTGATCTCCTTGAGCTCGGACTCGGTAGCAGCGCCGACCTTGATGACGGCAACGCCACCGGAGAGCTTGGCCAGGCGCTCCTGGAGCTTCTCGCGGTCGAAGTCAGAGGTGGTGTTCTCCATCTCACCCTTGATCTGAGCGATACGAGCGTCGATGGCCTCCTTGGAGCCAGCGCCACCGACGACGACGGTGTTGTCCTTGGAGATGGTGACGGACTTAGCGGTACCGAGCATATCAGCGGTGATGTCAGCAACCTTCACGCCCAGCTCGTCCAGGGCAGCCTGGCCACCGGTGAGGACGGCGATGTCCTCGAGGATGCGCTTGCGGCGATCGCCGTAGCCCGGGGCCTTGACGGCGCAGACGTTGAGGGCGCCACGGATCTTGTTGAGGACCAGGGTCGGCAGAGCCTCGCCGTCGATGTCCTCAGCGATGATGAGCAGGCCACGGCCAGCGCGCTGGACAGCCTCGAGAACGGGCATGATGTCCTGAACGCTGGAAATCTTCTGGTCGGTGATGAGGATGTACGGATCCTTCATCACGGCCTCCATGCGGTCGTTGTCCGTGACGAAGTAAGCGGAGACATAGCCCTTATCAAACTGCATGCCCTCGACGGTGTCGATGGTGATGTCGAACGTCTGGGAATCCTCGACGGTGATGACGCCGTCCTTGCCCACGACCTCCATGGCCTCGGCGATCTTCTCGCCGACCTCGGGGTCACCGGCGGAGATGGTACCGACGGAAGCGATCTGCTCCTTGGTCTCGACCGGCTTGGCCTGCTTCTTCATCTCGGCGACGGCGGCGTTGACGGCCTTATCGATGCCGCGACGGATGGCCAGCGGGTTGGCGCCAGCGGCGACGTTACGCAGGCCGTCGTTGACGATGGCCTGGGCGAGCAGGGTTGCGGTGGTGGTGCCGTCACCCACGGTGTCGTTGGTCTTGGTGGCGACCTCCTTCACCAGCTGAGCGCCCATGTTCTCGATGTTGTCCTCGAGCTCGATCTCCTTGGCGACAGAAACGCCGTCGTTGGTGATGGTCGGGGCACCGAACGTGCGCTGCAGCGCAACGTAGCGACCCTTGGGGCCCATGGTGACGGTAACGGCGTCGGCCAGAGTGTTGACGCCCTTGGCAAGCTTAGCGCGGGCATCGGTGTTGAACGTAATGTTCTTTGCCATGGTAGGTAATCCTCCAAAAGAAATGTGACTCGCGTCGCCGCTTCCGAGTCCTCTGCGGCGGGCGCGTTCAAAGACGAATCAGAGATTCTGACGAGACTAGGCCTCGACGACAGCGTAGATGTCGTCGGCGCGCATCAGCAGATACTTCTCGCCGTCGACCTTGACCTCGTTGCCACCGAACTTACCGTAGATGACAACGTCGCCAACCTTGACGTCCATGGGGATGCGCTCACCCTTGTCGTTGACCTTGCCGGCGCCAACGGCAACGATGGTGCCGCGCTGCGGCTTCTCCTGAGCGTTGCTGGCGATATACAGACCAGAAGCGGTCTTCTGCTCGGCCTCGTCGGGCTTGACCAGAACACGATCTGCAAGCGGCTTCAAAGACGACATGCTTGTCTCCTCCTTTTTGGGCCGCGCGGTTATACCACGCGAATTAACCCTTTTTGTTTGCGTACGCGTTGAATGGTACCCACGAATGGCGGGTTATACAACACAGAGTCAAAAAATCTTATTTTTTGGCACTTAGATTTTCTGAATGCCGGGGGATAACTTAGCAGTGGCTCCCGGGGCGGACCGGAGGGCATGAAGTTTGCTGCTCTACAGTCCTGCGCAAGACGGAAAGCACATTAAGCGCTTTCCTT
>DBEZQF010000197.1:0-6249 GCA_048254795.1 Collinsella sp.
GGCGAGGTGCTCGAGATCTGCGTGGCCGACGGCGACCTCGTGGAGTTCGGCAGCTGCCTCATGAGGATCGGATAGGTGATATCCATGAACAAAGAAGAGCTCAAGAAGCTGTTACCGCATCGCGAGCCGATGCTTTTGCTCGACGAAGCCGAGCTGGTGGGCGACGAGGCCCACGGCAAGATCACGATTACGGGCGACGAATACTTTTTGCAGGGGCATTTTCCGGGAAACCCGGTGGTCCCCGGCGTGATCCAGTGCGAGATGCTCGCTCAAAACTGCTGCGTGTTGCTGATGGGCGATGAGGAGGCGCGCGGCGCGACGCCGTTCTACACGAGTCTGGACAAGGTGCGCTTTAAGCGTCCGGTGCGCCCGGGCGACACGGTTGATCTGGTGTGCTCCATCACGCGTGCGCGCGGGCCGTTCCGCTTTGCGACGGGTACTGCGAGCGTCAACGGTGAGGTTTGCTGCCGCGCCGATATGTCTTTTGCACTCATGCACGAAAGTTAAGGAAGGCTTCATGTTCGACAAAGTGCTCATCGCCAACCGCGGCGAAGTCGCGGTCCGTGTTATCCGCGCGTGCCGCGATATGGGCATCAAGACCGTCGCCGTCTACTCCACGGCCGATGCGGACGCGCTGCACGTGCAGCTTGCCGACGAGGCGTATTGCATCGGCGGCCCGCGTCTTGCCGAGAGCTACCTCAACGACGATGCCGTGCTCACCTGTGCCGTAAAGTCGGGAGCTAAGGCAATTCATCCCGGCTATGGCTTCTTTTCCGAGAAGGCGAGCTTCGTGCGCGACTGCGACAAGTATGGCCTGGCGTTTGTTGGTCCTTCGGCCAAGGTGATCGACAGCATGGGCGACAAGGACGCCGCACGTCGAACGGCTGCCGCGGCGGGCGTGCCCATCGTGCCGGGCTGCGATTTGCTCAAAAGCCCCGAGGAGGCAACGGCCGAGGCCGAGTGCATTGGCTGTCCCGTGCTCATTAAGGCGCGTGCAGGTGGCGGCGGTCGCGGTATTCGCAAGGTCGAGCGCGTGGAAGATGCGGCAAAGGCGTTCATCGAGGCGCGTGCCGAGGGCGAGGCCGTCTTTGGCGACGGCGAGTGCTACATGGAGAAGTTCGTCGCGCCGGCGCACCATGTCGAGGTGCAGATTATGGCCGATAAGCAGGGCCATGTGTTTTCGCTTGGCGAGCGCGAGTGCTCGGTGCAGCGTCGCAACCAAAAGCTGATCGAGGAGAGCCCCGCGCCGTGCCTCGACGGACACGACGACATTCGTGCTCGCATGCACAAGGCAGCGCGTGACCTGGCTCGTGCCGTCGGCTACGAAGGAGCCGGTACCATCGAGTTCCTGTATTCGGACGACGGCAATTTCTACTTTATGGAAATGAACACGCGCTTGCAGGTGGAGCATCCGGTTACGGAGTTTGTGACCGATACCGACTTGGTCAAGTGGCAGCTGCGCGTGGCAGCCGGCCAGCCTCTGCCCTTTGAGCAGGAGGATATGCCGGTCCGCAACCACGCCATGGAGTGCCGCATCAATGCCGAAACGCCGGACTTTCTGCCGTCATGCGGAACGGTCACCGCGTTGCGTGTGCCGGGTGGTCCGCGCGTGCGCTGGGATTCCGCCATGTTTACCGGTGCGAACGTTCCGCCGTACTACGACTCCATGCTTGGCAAGCTCATCGTGTGTGCGCCCACGCGTGACGGCGCCATTCGCAAGATGCGCTCGGCCCTGGGCGAGCTCGTGATTGAGGGCGTGAGCGAAAACAGCGAGCTTCAGCTCGACGTGCTGGCAAACGACGAGTTCTTGTCGGGCATGTATCACACCGATCTGATGGGGCATCTCTATGCTGATGAATAGAAAAGCGAAGACGGTCAACGTCCTCGAGGGACCGATGACCGAGTCGTGCGCCGAGTTTCCCGCGCGCCACGTGTTTATCAAGTGCCCGGAGTGCCGCCGCGTGATCGATGAGGCACGCCTACACGACAACCTCGAGGTCTGCCCTCGTTGCGGCAAACACTTTCGCGTGAGCGGTCGCGCGCGCATGCGCATGACGGTCGACGAGGGCACGTTTGAGGAATGGGATGCCAATCTGGCGTCGGAGGACTTCCTCTCGTTTCCCGGCTATGCCGACAAGCTCAAGAGCGTGAGCGAGCGTTCGGGCGAGCGCGATGCCGTTGTGTGCGGCAGGGGCAAAATCTGCGGTTGCGATACCGCGCTCTTCTTTATGGACGCCAACTTTATGATGGGCTCGATGGGCTCCGTGGTGGGCGAGAAGATCTGTCGCACATTTGAGCGTGCGACCGAGCTGGGATTGCCGGTTGTCGGCTTTACCGTTTCGGGCGGTGCGCGCATGCAGGAGGGCGTGACCTCGCTTATGCAGATGGCCAAGATTTCTGCGGCGGTTAGGCGCCACAGCGAGGCGGGCGGCCTGTATATCACGGTGCTCACCGACCCCACGACCGGAGGCGTAACCGCGAGCTTTGCCATGGAGGGCGACATTATCCTGGCCGAGCCCGATGCCCTGACGGCATTTGCCGGCCCGCGCGTGATCGAGCAGAACATGCACAAGCGCCTGCCCAAGGGATTCCAGCGCTCCGAGTTTTTGCTGGAGCACGGCTTTTGCGATGCCGTTGTTCCGCGTGGCGAGATTGCGCTCACGGTAGGCGAGCTGCTGGCGCTGCACGAAGGGCACGCGCCCGGCCTGGGGGCACCGCATGAGATCGTGCATACGGGTCGCCGCGGCAAAAAGCTGGGATACTTGTTCAAGCGCTCGGCCGCACCAAAAACCGCGCTCGAGATTGTCAAGCAGACCCGCTCGGCAGATCGCGCCACGGCGGGCGAGATGATCTCGCTGGGCCTGGATGGATTTGTGGAGCTGCACGGCGACCGCTACTTTGGCGACGACGCTGCTGTGGTGGCTGGCATTGGCTGGAAAGACGGACGCCCCGTAACGGTCATCGCCATCGAGCGCGGCACCACGACCAAAGAGCGCATGCGTCGCAACTTTGGTATGGCACATCCCGAGGGCTACCGCAAAGCGCGTCGCCTGATGCGCCAGGCCGAAAAGTTTGGTCGACCGGTTCTGTGCCTGGTCGATACTTCGGGCGCGTTTTGCGGCATCGGTGCCGAGGAACGCGGCCAGGGTGAGGCGATTGCCCAGAACCTCATGGAGATGAGCGGCCTTAAGACGCCGATTGTCTCGGTGGTGACAGGCGAGGGCGGCTCTGGTGGCGCGCTGGCGCTGTCCGTGGCCGACCGCATCCTGATGCTCTCGAGCTCGGCCTATTCGGTCGTGAGCCCCGAGGCCTGTGCGTCGATCCTGTGGAAGGATACCGAGCGCGCGAATGAGGCCGCCGAGGCGCTTAAGCTCACGGCCCCCGATCTGCTGGCGCTCGGCATCATCGACGGCATTGTTGACGATAAAGGCCTGTCGCATGAGGAGATCGCCGGTGCCGTCATGTCCTCGGCATTTGATGCCTTCGATGCGCTTGGGCAGCTCGACGACGCGACCCTCACAAACCTCCGCTACGAAAAGTACCGCGCAATCGGTCGATACCGCACGATGTGACAAAGGGACAGCCCG
This sequence comes from Collinsella sp., assembly GCA_048254795.1. Taxonomy (GTDB): domain Bacteria; phylum Actinomycetota; class Coriobacteriia; order Coriobacteriales; family Coriobacteriaceae; genus Collinsella. The sequence goes on from DBEZQF010000197.1 coordinate 3,588, forward strand.
CATGTCATATTGGGAAAGGCATTCCATGCTACAAGTTTCTAACACCACGTTTGCAACGACGGTTTCATCAAACGCCATGGCCGTGGTGGACTATCTGTCCAAAAGCATGATGTCGGCGCTGCCGTTTATTGTCTGCGCGGCGTTGTTCCGCACCGTCGCTGTCATTATGGGCGAAGGCATGCTGGGCCTGTGGTCTGCCGATTCCGATATCTATCGCCTGTTCTACAGTTGGCTCTATAACGCCGGCTACTACTTTTTGCCCATTTATCTTGGTTGGGCGGCCGCCCGCCAGCTCGGTTGCTCGGAGCAGCTGGGCATGATGCTGGGCGGCGTATTGATTGCACCCGATTTACTCAAGCTTGTCGATGCCGCATCGACGACGGGGGCATCGATGACTTCCGTGTATGGTCTGCTTCCTGCGCCGGTCAACGATTACACGACGACTGTTATTCCGGTTCTCATCTCGGTGCCCGTGCTATGGCGAGTGGAGTGTTTCTTTAAGCGCGTTATCCCTAAGGCCGTGGCGTTTTCGTTCGTTCCGTTTGCGACCATGCTTGTCATGGTTCCGGTTTCGCTGTGTATTACGGCGCCGGCGGGCAGCTATCTGGGCATGCTGTTGGGCCAGCTTATGTTTATGCTTGGCAATTCCGGTGGCATCGTGTCGCTGCTCACGCTCATGGGGCTTGCTGCGGGCTGGGAGTTCCTAAAGATCGCCGGCGTCAGCAACGTTGTCCTATCGCTCGCCTATGCGCAGTTTATGAGTGTGGGAACGGATTCGTGCATCCTGATCGCCGCGACGATGGCAACGTTCGCCGTTTGGGGCATGCCCTTTGGCGCGTCGCTTCGCGTTGCGGATAAGGACGAGAAGGCGCTCATGCTGGGCTATTCAATCTCGGGTGTTCTTGGCGGCGTAAGCGAGCCGGCGCTGTACGGTTGCGGCTTTAAATATGGCAGGTGCCTGACGTGCATGGCCATTGGCGGCGCCGTCGGAGGCCTTGTTGCGGCCGTGGGCCACGTTACGGCCTATACCATCGGCATGACGAATGTCCTTATGGTCATTGGCTTTGCCACGGGCGGCATCTCGAACCTGCTGTGGTGCTGCGCTGCCGGCGGTGTGGCATTTGCGGTGTCTGCGGCGCTGAGCTACTGCTTTGGCGTGGTGCCGGCGAAGGGACAGACGACGGGGGACGGAGCCGATTCACCCGAAACCTCGAAGAGCGTGGCCGAAGTAAGCGCGTAAACCTGTGCGACACAAGGACGATTCCTTTGCCATATTCCAAGGCCGTGGCCCGTGTGGGTTGCGGCCTTTTTTGTATCTGGGGGACAAAGTGGCTACACTACAATCCGTTTGAGCAATAGATATATAAGTAGAACCGTGGGGGCGGATGTAGATGGTCGAGTGGATTGTTAAACGTGCGCAGGGCGACCGTGCGCGCGTGGGCACGTTGACGGGCGTGGTGTGTATTCTCGCCAATGTTGCGCTTTGTGCTGCGAAGGGCGCAATTGGTGTGGTTTCGGGATCGGTTTCGATTGTGGCGGATGCCATGAACAACCTGTCCGATGCCAGCTCGAATATCGTGAGCGTGCTGGGCTTTAAGCTGGCGAGCAAGCCCGCCGACCCCGAGCATCCATACGGCCATGGTCGCTACGAGTACCTCTCGGGTCTTGTCGTGGCGGCGCTCGTGCTTCTCATTGGCCTTGAACTGGTGAAGTCCTCGTTTGAGCGCATCATCCACCCCGAACCTGTCGAGTTCTCGCTTGCCCTGGTGGCAGTCCTGGCGCTTTCGATGGTTGTTAAGCTGTGGATGGCGGCGCTCAACCAAAAGCTCGGCGACCGCATTGAGTCCGAGACGCTGCATGCGACCGCGCAGGATTCCAAGAACGATGTCCTTGCCACAGGCGCCGTGCTGGCATGTGCGATTGTTTCGCAGGTGACGCACATCAATCTTGACGCATGGGTTGGCCTTGCCGTTGGCGCCTATATTGGCTGGAGCGGCTTTGAACTTATTCAAGATACGGTGAGCCCGCTTTTGGGTCAGTCGCCCGATCCTAAGCTGGTCAAGCACATTCGAGACAAAATCATGAGCTATCCCGGCGTTTTGGGCGTTCACGATTTGATGGTTCACGACTACGGCCCGGGCAGGAAGTTCGCAAGCGCTCACGCCGAGATGGCAGCCGAGGCCAGCCCGCTGGAAAGTCACGACACGCTCGATAACATCGAGCAGTCGTTTAGGAACGAAGACGGCATGATTGTCACACTTCACTACGACCCCATCGTGACCGACGATCCAAAGGTGGCGAGCATGCGCTTGCGCATCAACGCTATGGCTCAAGAGATCGATAGCCGCCTTTCGATTCATGATTTGCGCTGTGTGCCGGGCCCCACGCACACCAACGTGATCTTTGACTGCGTGTGTCCCTCGGATCTGCAGATGAGTGCCGAAGACTTAAAGCACGCGCTGGCACAACGGGTCGAATCGGAATATCCCAAGTCGATTGCCAAGATTACGATCGACGAAGACTACGTAGGGCATACCCACGAGTAAGGCTGTGCCGGCAAAGCAGGTTATGCAGAAGGGGAGAGCATGAAGAAGCTGTATCTACTCCGCCACGGTCAGACGGAGTTCAACGTCAAAAAGCTGGTCCAGGGCCGCTGCGATTC
>DBEZQF010000198.1:0-1971 GCA_048254795.1 Collinsella sp.
CCTTGGTGGCGGTGGGGGTTGCTGTGGCTTGCGCCCTCCAGCTCAAGAGCCTGCGTGCCGAGTTGCGGGAGCGTGGCGACAGTAGCGCGGAAACGCTGGCAGCACTCGAGCAGGCCAACAACGCGCTCGATGCCCTGAACGCCGCGCTGGCCGAAACCCGCCGCACGGCCAATGCCATCGCGCAGCAGCAGACGACCGATGCGGCCGTGGAGCAGCAACGTTATCTGGCCATCGCACGCGAGTTCTCGCAAGCTGGTGACCGGATGGATGACCTGCGCCGCGAGACGGCCCAACAGCTCGGCGCCAATCGCGAGGGCATCGAGCATCGCCTGGACAAGGTGCGCGAGACGGTCGATGCTCAGCTGGGCGCCATCCGCAAAGACAACAACGTGCAGCTCGATCAGATGCGCGCGACGGTGGACGAGAAGCTCTCTCGCACGCTCAACGACCGACTGTCGGCATCGTTTAAGCAGGTGAGCGACCAGCTCGAGGCCGTGTACAAGGGCCTGGGCGATATGCAATCTATCGCCACCGGCGTAGGCGACCTCAAGCGTGTGCTGGGCAATGTAAAAGCGCGCGGCATTTTGGGCGAGGTGCAGCTGGGTGCGATCCTGACGGATATCCTCACACCCGACCAGTATCTGGAAAACGTCGCCACCAGGCCCGGCGCCTCGGAGCGTGTTGAGTTTGCCGTCAAGCTACCGGTGGACGAGGGCGACCCCGTGCTGTTGCCGATTGACTCCAAGTTTCCGGGCGACGCGTACGAGCACCTGCTCGACGCCCAGGAGTCGGGCGATGCGGAGACCGTCGCCGCAGCGCGCAAGACGCTCGATATGATGGTGAAACGCGAGGCAAAGGACATCTGCGAAAAGTACCTGAGTGTGCCGGCAACGACCAACTTTGGCATCATGTTCGTGCCGTTTGAGGGACTGTACGCCGAGGTCGTCAGCCGACCCGGGCTCATCGAAACCCTGGGCCGCGACTATCATGTCAACGTTGCCGGTCCCAGCACCATGGCCGCCATTCTCAACAGCCTGCAGATGAGCTACCAGACGTTTAGACTGCAAAAACGTACCGACGACGTACTGCGCGTGCTCTCCGCCGTCAAGGCCGAGCTGCCGCGCTATCAAAAGGCGCTGCGCCGCGCCCAGCAGCAGATCGAGACCGCGGGCAAAACGGTCGAGGGCATCATTACCACGCGCACCAACGTCATGGAGCGCAAGCTCAAGGACATCGACGCACTGGAAGACGTCGACCAAGCCGATGAGATCTTGGGACTCACGCCCGCGGACCTTCTCACAGACCAAGAAGACGAAGGCTAATTGCAACAAGACGGTGGGGCGCCGGCGCAAACGCGGGCGCCCCACCGCTTTTCGCATCGCACTTGTCTGGAGCGTGCTCCAATGTGCAACAATGGCGTTTCGCCCTATCAGATGCGAAAGGAAGTCCATGTCTCAGAGAAGCACAGGCCCGCTCAGCCGCTCCACCGTGCGCCGCACGCTGCAGCGGTTTTGGGGTGTCACGCGCACGCAGCCGCTGATTGTCTTTCTCTCGGTGTTCTCGTCGGCGGGCTACATCTTTTTGCTGACGTTTGCCAATACCTATGTGATGGCCCTCATTGTCGACCGCGTTCAAGCCGGTCCAGTGGCGGGTGACCAGGTGTTTGAGGTCTTCGGCCCCTATATCCTGGCGCTCGTACTCGTTAACCTGGTGGGTCAGATCCTCTCCAAGCTACAGGACTACACCGTCTACAAGCTCGAGATCGCAGGCAACTATCACCTGGCGCGTCTATGCTTCGACACGCTCTCCAACCAATCCATGACATTCCATACCAGCCGCTTTGGCGGATCGCTTGTGAGCCAGACAAGCCGTTTTATGAGCGGCTACACGGGTCTGGTCGACGTGACGGTGTATTCGCTCATCCCCACCATCACCTCGGTCATCTGCACCGTGGCCGCACTCGCCCCGGTG
>DBEZQF010000199.1:0-3977 GCA_048254795.1 Collinsella sp.
CACGACACTCGGAGTGGTGCCCATGCCCTTAGTCCACGCGTTAGGAATGTGCTCCACGGGATAGGCCACGCGCGTGTTGTGCGTGATCGAGATGTCGTCGTAGTTGGGCTTGCGGTTCTCGTCGAGCACCACGTTTTCGCAGATCGCGCCAAAGCGGACAGCGTTGAAGATCTCGGGCTCGTGGAAGGCGTCCAGGCCCTCGCATTTGGCGTAGCAGCCGCCCTCGATGTTAAAGATGCCCATGTCGGACCAGCCGTGCTCGTCGTCGCCAATCAGCAGGCGCGTGGGATTGGCCGAAAGCGTGGTCTTGCCGGTGCCGGACAGGCCAAAGAACACGGCGGTCTCGTGCGTGACGGGATCCATGCTGGCCGAGCAGTGCATGGGCAGCACGTCGTCCTCGACGGGCAGCAGATAGTTCATAACGCTGAAGATGGACTTTTTGATCTCGCCGGAGTAGCCGGTACCCGCGACCAAAATCACGCGCTCCTGGAAGTTGATGACCACGGCGGCGCTGGAGTTGAGGCCCTTGATGGCAGGGTCGCATTGGTAGCCCGGCGCGGCGAGCACGCAGAAGTCCGGCTCGCCGGTGCGCGCGATTTCGCGGGCGAGCGGGCGGGCGAGCATCTGCTTAATGAAGAGCGCCTGGCTGGCACGCTCGCAGGCGACGAGCAGGCGGCGCGTGTGGTTGCGGTCGGCGCCGGCCATGCCGCGGGTGACGAACACATCGCGCTCGTTGAGATAGTCGACGATGCCGGCTTTGATGACCTCGTAGCTTTCGACGGACAGCGGGCGGTTGACGGCGCCCCAGGCAATCTTGTCGTGGACATCGGGGGTGTCAACGATAAAGCGGTCGTTGGGCGAACGTCCGGTACGCTCCCCCGTCTCGATCACCAGCGCGCCGTTGGATGCCATGCGGCCTTCGTTGCGGCGGATGGCATGCTCGACGAGCTCGGCGGCGGGTAGATCGACCAGCAGACGGGGCTGATTCTCGGCGGGATCTTCAACGAGCGTAATACCAAAGTTGGACAAAACTTCTGCAGGGGTAACACCAGGCATGGGGCCTCCTTTAAAAACGCGACACATGGACGCGGCGCGCACTTTACTCACGTAAAGCCCGTTGTACCCGATATGCAAAAACGTTTTTGCGGCAAGGGTGCCAAGCCCGCCCAACGGTCAAAAATCGCAGGCAAGCGGCCTAGTCATTGGGGACGTTCTTAAACGACTAGTCGTTGGGGACACTCTTGAACAGGCAACATTCAAGGAGTGTCCCCGGATGCCGGCACTTAAGGACGTTCCCAAAGTGCCGACTACTGAATGGCGCCGCCGAAATTATTGAACAACCTGTTCAAAAATACGAATGGATACCACCGCGACTATACTAGAGTGCAGCAATAGAAAGGACCTACTTTGAGCATCACGCCCCTCGATAGCATTCGCCGCGCCATCGCCCGCCGCAATGGCGTCGCCGACCCCGCCGTAGCGGGCAACGGCACCGCAAGGGCCCAGGGCGGACGCATCGAGAACGGCCTGTTCCCCGCCTCCCACACGGCCGAAGAGCTCGCGCGCATCCAGGAGCTGAGTCAGCGCAACGCCGGCGGGCCCGATAGCAGCCAGGCCACGCGCCGTCGCCGCGAGCGCGATCGCCAGCCCGGCCCCGTCCGCCGCATGGTCAACGCTTGGTGGAACCGTCTGCTCGGCGCCGTCTACGGCGGCGGCTTCTCCATGCAGGAAGCGGAATACGAGGAGCACGCCACCAGTCGCGACTATCTTTGGAACACCCTCGGCACCGCCGTGTGGGGCTTGGCGTTTCCGCTGCTCACCATCGTGTCTACGCAGCTCGTGGGCGCCGAAGAAGCCGGCAAGTTCTCCATCGCCTTTGTCACCGGCACGCTCATCATGATCGCGTGCAACTACGGCGTGCGCAATTTCCAGGTCTCAGACATCGACGAAAAGACGTCCTTTGCCTCCTACCAGCTCAACCGCTGGCTTTGTGGAGCGCTCGCCCTAGGCTGCGGCTTCATGTACAGCAGCGCCCGCGGCTATGACGCGCAGATGGCGACGATCGGCCTGGGCGTCTACCTGTATAAGGTCATCTACGGCGTCGCCGACGTGTACGAAGGCCGCCTGCAGCAGGCCGACAAACTCTACTTGGCTGGAATGAGCCAAACGCTACGCTCCGTCGGCGTCATCGCGGTCTTTAGCGTGGCGCTGTTCCTCACGCGCAGCATGCCCATCGCGGCCATGGTCATGGGTGTCACCGCGATCGCCTCGCTCGTGCTGGTCACCGCGCCGCTTGCCCTGCTCGAGACCGAAAAATCGCGCCGCGTGAGCCTGCGCGAGGTCGGCCACCTGTTTGTCCAGTGCGCCCCGCTCTTTGGTGCACTGTTCCTGTTCAACCTAATTGAGAGCATGCCCAAGTTTGTGATGGAAGGCACGCTGGCATACAAATATCAGCTGTACTTTAATGCCCTGTTCTTTCCGGCGCAGGCTATTTTGCTGAGCATTGGATTTATCTATAAACCGCAGCTTCTGCGCTTGTCGAGCATTTGGGCTAATCCTCGCAAGCGTCATCGCTTTGACCTGATTATTGTTGCCGTTATGGCGCTGATCGTGGTCATCACCGGCGTGTGCGCCGCATTTATGGCAGGTCCCGGTATTCCCCTCATGAGCTTGATGTACGGCCTCAGCTTTGAGCGCTACCGTACGCTGGCGTTGCTGATGGTCGTCGCCGGCGGCGTCACCGCGGCCATCGACTTTATCTACGCCATCATCACGGTGCTACGCCACGCTGGAGACGTCACCAAGATCTACCTGATCTGCTTCGCCGTAAGCGTGGTGCTGCCGGTGATCCTGGTTAAGCTGCTGGGTCTGATGGGCGCTGTGGTGAGCTACCTAGCCATCATGGCCCTACTCCTGGTGCTGCTGATAATCGAGTACGCCAACATCCGCCAACGCATCGAACGCGACCGCAACCCATACGGTGCCTAATTGCAGCGGTGGGGGTAGCTAATTTGGGACATCATTCGCCCGGGTTGATGTTCGCGTAGAACTCGGCCCCGTCGTCCAGGCGCAGGATGCCCACGCGGCCGAACTCGGAGCCGGTGGCGGCGGCGCAGTCGATGTCGATGCGATCGGGCACACCAGCAGTGTCCTCGCCGGCCAAGCGCACGATCTGCCCGCGTCCCGATTCCTCATCGAGCCCCGCCAGACCACCGACCTCGCAATAGCGCCCAAGCGATACCGTGGGCGTGTGACCGCTCACCACGACCGGGCCCTTGCCCTCGGCAGAAAGCAGCCCGGTCGACGCATCCCAATAGCCATGACGAATCCACAGCAGGTCATCGGACGACTGCACCGCGAGCATCTGCTGCAGCAGCTCGCGATCGGCACCCACCGCTCCAACGCCATCGGCACAATCGACGCCATGCTCAAGCAAAAACGCGCGCGCCGCCTTCATCTCGATTCCAGCATGCACCAGCAGATACGGGCGCTCCTCGGTCTCGGTCACCGCGTAGAGCGGCAGCGCGGCCATCCATCGCACGAGCTCCTCGTATGCCTCAAATTCTATGTCGTTGAGCTGCTCGCGCGTCGTCCAGCCACCGTTGATATCCCAGGTCTCGGCATCGAGCGGATCCTGGCCAATGATGGCATCGAGCATGATCTGCTCGTGATTACCCTTGAGCACGTGGGCGTTGGGCAGCGAGCGCACGAGCTTAATAACGCCGACCGGATCGGGCCCGCGATCGATCATGTCGCCCAGCACGTACAGCGTGTCGTCGGACGTCAACGAGATCTTAGACAGGGCCTCGTCAAGCGCACGCACGTGCCCGTGAGCATCAGATGTCACATAGATCGCCATGGTACGCCTCTCCTTGCATTGCGGCCGAAGCCCGGTGCCGCAACTAAAACTTCAAGTTGAACTTAAACGTTACCCATTGTACTCCGTTGCAATAAAGCTGGAAAGGGTTTCCGAGCAG
>DBEZQF010000200.1:0-23604 GCA_048254795.1 Collinsella sp.
TTGCGTCGAGGACGGCGTCGCTGATCTGGTCAGCGATCTTATCGGGATGACCTTCGGTCACCGACTCCGACGTAAAAACAAAGGACCCGTGTTGGGGCGGGATGGAACGAAGTTCTTCTGACATGATTGTCCTTTCAAAAAACGTGTCCCGGCGACCGTTACCATTCCGCCGGGCTCTCTATGCAAGGGCACATCATAGCGCGTAAATCAAACATTCACACCCTTTCCGCACCTACTCATTGGGGACAGACTTAAATGACCAGCCTTCCTAAGTGCCGACAGGTTGCCCAATGACTGGTCATTTAAGTCTGTCCCCAATGAGTAGGTAGGTGCCCTTTGTGCGGAGGTTGCTTTGATGCTTTATACTGATGCAGTTAGACATCCATCCTGCAATCGAGGAGATATCCATGGCATCAGACGTTCGCGTCCGCTTTGCACCCTCACCGACGGGCAAGCTGCACATCGGCGGCGCCCGCACCGCTATCTATAACTGGGCTTTCGCCCGTGCAAACGGCGGCACGTTCATCCTGCGCATCGACGACACCGACCCCACCCGCTCCACCGACGAGAACACGCAGATCATCCTGCGCGCCATGCGTTGGCTGGGCCTGGACTGGGACGAGGGTCCCGAGGTGGGCGGTGACTTTGGCCCCTACGCCCAGACCGAGCGCCTGGACCTGTACAAGCAGGCCGCTCAGAAGCTTTGGGACGAGGGCAAGGCATATCCCTGCTTCTGCACCAAGGAGCAGCTTGACGCCGACCGCAAGGCCGCGCAGGAGCGCAAGGACCCCTTCCAGGGCTATCAGCGTCGTTGCCGCGATCTTGATCCCGAGGAGGCCCGCCGCCGCATCGAGGCCGGCGAGTCCTACGTCCTGCGCATCAAGGTGCCCGAGGACCGCGGCGACGTCGTCATTCACGACGCCGTCCACGGCGAGGTGACCTTCGACGCCAAGGAGCTCGACGACTTTGTCATCTTCCGCTCCGATGGCACCCCCACGTATAACTTCGCGACCGTCGTCGACGACGCCATGATGAAGATCACCCACGTCATCCGCGGCGACGATCACCTGTCCAACACCCCGCGCCAGGTCATGGTCTACGAGGCCCTCGGCGCGCCCGTGCCCACGTTCGCCCACATCTCCATGATCCTGGGCGCCGACGGCAAAAAGCTCTCCAAGCGCCACGGCGCCACCTCGGTGGAGGAGTACCGCGACGCCGGCTACCTGTCCGACGCCTTCGTCAACTACCTGGCGCTGCTCGGCTGGTCGCTCGACGGCGAGACCACGATCATCCCGCGCGATGTCCTGGCCAGCAAGTTCTCGCTCGACCGCATCTCCAAGAACCCGGCGACCTTCGACCCCAAGAAGCTCGACTGGGTCAACGCCGAGTACATCAATGGCATGTCCGATGCTCAGTTTGCCGACGAGATCATGGTCCCCGAGCTGCACGAGGCGGGTCTCATCGAGGGTAATGTCGAGTACGGTGAGGATTGGATCGACGCGCTCGCTGCCATCGTCAAGCCGCGCACCAAGATGCCGGCCGACGCCGTGACCGTCGCCGCTCCCATCTTCGCTACGGCCGATACGCTCGAGTATGACGAGAAGTCCGTCAACAAAGGCCTGGCCAAGGAGGGCATGGGTGCCATTCTGGATGCCGCCAAGGTCGCGCTCGAGGGCGTGGACGAGTGGACGGCCGCCAACATCGACGCCGCGCTTGAGCCGCTGCCCGAGCAAATGGACCTCAAGAAGCGCGTGGTGTTCCAGGCTGTGCGCGTCGCCGTCTGCGGCAACATGGTGAGCCCTCCGTTGGGCGAGACCATGGCACTCGTCGGCCGCGACGATTGCTTGGCGCGCATCGACCGCGCCCGCACGATGGCGCTGTAGCAGCCGCGTAAACGCATGTATCCGAGCCCCGTTCACCCGAGCGGGGCTCTTGTTTCTGTAGACGTATGGGATAGGAGGTGCTGGAGCCGTGGCCGAGCAACTGTCGCTGTTTGGTTCGCCGGAACCGGAGGAGGTTCCGGTGAAGCCAGTGCCTGCCGCTGCCTCGGCTCAGCCTAAGCCTGCACCTGAGCCCATCGCCGCCTATGCGAGCGTGGTCTTCGACATCCCGACGCGTGCGCTGTCCGAGCCGTTTGCTTATGGCGTTCCGCAGTCACTCGCCAACGATGTCCAGATCGGCTCCACCGTCCTAGTTCATTTTGGCAACCGTGCGGCCGCGGGCTACATCGTCAACATCGCGCCCGAGCTGGCCGACCTGCAAGGTAACGACGCCCTCGACCCCGCGCGCATTAAAGCCATCGAGGCTATCCTCAGCAAACCGCTCTTTACCGCAGAGGCTGCCCGTATCGCACGCTGGATGAGCTACGAGTATGTCGCGACGCTTTCCGAGTGCCTGCGCCTGTTCTTGCCACCGGGCGGAAGCCCGCGCGTGGTCAAGGGCGATGACGGCGCATGGTCGGTTGAGCGCCCAGCCGTCAAGCCTATCCAAAACCGTTGGGTCATGCTTACGCCCGAGGGCTTCGACTATACGCCTCCCAAAACGGCGGTTCGTCAGCGTCAGCTCATCGAGGCGCTCCAGTGCGGACCGGTCACGACGCGCGACCTCAACCTGCTCTATAACAGCATGTCGGCGACTATCAAGGCGCTCGAAAAGCGCGGCGTCGTGGTGGTGGAGGAGCGCCGTGCGTGGCGTGGCTGCAGCGAGCAGACCACGCTGTCCTCGGCAAGCGGCAAGGCGCCGGTCGCACTCACCAACGGCCAGCAGCAGGCGCTCGCGCAGATTGAGCGCGCCCGTCTGGACGCTCATGGCGACGTGGTGCTCGTTGATGGCGTCACCGGCTCCGGCAAAACCGAGGTTTACCTTTCGGCGATTGAGCGCGTGCTGGCAGCCGGCCGTTCGGCCTGCGTGCTCGTGCCCGAGATCTCGCTGACGGCCCAGACCGTCGGCCGCTTCCGCTCGCGTTTTGGCGAGACGGTCGCCGTGTTCCATTCGCGCCTTTCGGCCGGCGAGCGTCTGGACCAGTGGGATATGGTCGCCAGCGGTGCGGCCCGCGTGGTCGTCGGCGCCCGCTCGGCGCTCTTTTGCCCGCTCAGCGACTTGGGCCTCATCATCATCGACGAGGAGCACGAGACCAGTTACAAGCAGGGCTCTAGCCCGCGTTACCACGCGCGCGAGGTGGCGGCCGATATGGCGCGCCGCTACCGCTGCCCGCTCGTGTTGGGCTCCGCCACGCCCTCGGCCGAGGCCCTCGACCGCTGCCGCCGTGGCACGTATAACGGCGCCACCTGGACGCGCGTCGAGATGCCCGAGCGCCCGGGACACGCCGTGCTGCCGACAGTCCGCATTGCCGACCTGCGCCGCGAGTTCTCGCGCGGCAGCCGCTCCATGTTCTCTAAGCCGCTGATGGAAGGTCTGGAGCGCGTTGTTGAGCGGCGCGAGAAGGCTGTGCTGCTACATAACCGCCGCGGCTTTGCGCCGTTCCTGATGTGCCGCGAGTGCGGATGCGTCCCCACCTGCAACCACTGCTCCACCGCGCTTACGTATCACGAGCGCACACACACTCTGCAGTGTCACACATGCGGTTCGTCTTGGCGCGTGCAGCCCTATCCGGCGCCCACAAGCCGTTGCCCCAAATGTGGCAGTCGCTACCTGGCAAAAATGGGCCTGGGTACGCAGCAGATCGAGGACGCACTGCACCAGATGCTTCCCGAGGATGTCGCCATTATTCGCATGGATGCCGATTCCACGCGCGGAAAGGACGCGCACAAAAAGCTGCTTGAGCAGTTCGATGCCGCTGATTGCGCCGTGTTGCTGGGCACCCAAATGATCGCAAAAGGCCTCGACTTTCCCGAGGTCACGCTCGTGGGCGTGGTCAATGCCGATTTCGCCCTCAAGCTGCCGGACTTCCGCGCAGGAGAGCGCGCCTACGACCTGCTGGAACAGGTGGCGGGCCGTGCCGGTCGCGGCGATCGCCCCGGCGAGGTCATCATCCAGACCTACCTGCCCGAGGATCCGGTCATTCGCGCCGTCGCTGAGCATGACCGTTCGATCTTTACCGACTACGACCTGGATCAGCGCCGCGACGCGCTGTACCCGCCGTTTGTTCGCCTGGTCAACATCTTGGTGTGGTCGGCGAACCGAGACGACGCGCAGGACTACATCGGACGCATCGCAAAGCTTCTTAAGCGTCGTTGGCATGCCGCAGCGCCCGACTTTTTGCGGGCGGGGAGTGCCGTGCCGCAGGTGCTGGGCCCGGCTTCGTGTGTAATCGAGAGAGCCAAGGACCGTTACCGCTTCCATCTGCTTGTGAAGTCGCCCGTGGGGTACCATGTCTCTGATGATATCGACGCCTGCCTCAAAGAGGTGGGCTCCGTGCGCGGCGTGAGCGTGAGCGTTGACGTCGACGCCTATGATTTGATGTAGCAACTCGAAAGGATGGCCATGGAAGCCAACGGAATCGTACTGTCGCCCGACCCTCGTCTGCGCCAGGAGTGCGCCGTCATCGAGGAGATCACCCCGGCGATCGAGGCGCTTGCCGAGAAGATGAAGAAGATGATGTTCGAGAACGGCGGTTGCGGCCTAGCTGCCCCGCAGATCGGCGAGCTCATTCAGCTCGTCACCATCGACTGCGACTACAGCGACAAAAACGACTACGACCCGTACGTGCTCATCAATCCCGTCATTGTTGAGCAGAGCGACCATCTGGTGCCCTTTAGCGAGGGCTGCCTGTCTATCCCCGGCATTAGCTGCGAGATCGAGCGTCCCGACCATGTCGTCGTCGAGGCGTACGATCTGGATGCCAACCTGATTCGCTATGAGGCCACGGGCGACCTGTTCTGCGTGTGCCTGCAGCACGAGATTGATCACCTTCACGGCAACACTATGTTCGAGCGACTGAAGCCCATGCAGAGGCTCAAGGCAGTCAAGGAGTACCAGGACGCCCTGGCCCGCGGCGCTCGACCGGGCGAGACGGAGTAGGTCCCACCGTCCCCGGTGCTGAGCCCCCACATATCATCCCGTGCTCAAACATTCTCGCTGCGCTGCGAAACTGTGCGCGGGACGATATGTGGGCGCTCAGCACCGGGGACTGCGTTGTTCTGGCTCGGTTCGCCCGGGTGCCGTTGGGCCAGGGAGGGGCGTCTTCGCTGATAGTCTTTGTTGAGAGGGAGCTGCTTTTATTGCGGCTCCTTCTTTGGTTTTGGGTATATTTGTTTTTGTTGAAATGTTATTGCGGATGGGCTGGTGACTTGGCTTTCCGCTGTTAATTTGTAGCCGTCTCGGCTTTGGTTGAGGGGAGACGTTCTTTATGCGTATTGTTTTTATGGGTACGCCTGATTTTGCTGTGCCTTCGCTTACTTCGCTTGTTGAGGCTGGCAATGAGATTGCGCTTGTTGTTACTCGTCTTGATGCTGTTCGTGGGCGTGGTAAGAAGCTTGAGCCGTCTCCTGTTAAGGCTAAGGCGCTTGAGCTTGGTCTGCCCGTTGTTGAGGCTAATCGTATGACGCCTGAGGTTGTTGAGGCGCTTCAAGCTGCCCAGGCTGACATTTTCTGCGTGGCTGCCTATGGTTGCATTTTGCCTGATGAGGTCTTGAATATGGCACCGCATGGTATTGTGAATGTTCATGCGTCCTTGCTGCCTCGTTGGCGTGGGGCTGCTCCTATTCAGCGTGCCATTCTTGCTGGTGATGAGGTCGCTGGCGTTTCCATTATGCGCATTGGACATGGCGTAGATACCGGCGCTTATTGCGCGCAGGCCTCGACCTCGGTTGCCGGTAAGCATGCTGAGGCGCTGACGATGGAGCTTGGTGAGCTTGGCGGCAAACTGCTTGCCGATACACTTCCTTCTCTTGCCGATGGCACCGCCGTGTGGACTGAACAGGATGAGGCGCTCGTTACCCATGCTGCCAAGATTTCCAAGCTGGAGATGCGTCTGGATCCGCAGATGGCGGCGCTTGATTGCGTGCGTCATGTGCTGGCCTCATCCGATACCGCGCCTGCTCGTTGCGTGATTGCCGGCAAGACCGTGCGCGTGCTCGATGTTGCGCCGGCCGAAGTGTCGCTTGGCGAGGGCGCCGTTGACGTTAAGAACAAGCGTGTTTACCTTGGTCTTTCCGATGGTGCGGTTGAACTGCTCGAGGTTAAGCCCGATGGCAAGCGTGCTATGGCCGCTTCTGCTTGGGCTGCTGGCCTGCAGGGTGCCGATCTTATCTGGGGTGTTTTGTCATGAGCAAGCTGTCTCCCGCGCGCAAGCTTGCGCTCGATGTGCTAATGGAGGCCGATCGCCGCGGTATGTATGCGCGTGACGTGCTGTCCTCTCGCGCATCGGCCAAAGCTATTGACCAGCGCGATTCCGCCTTTGCCGCCCGCTTGGCGCTGGGCGTGGCCGCCACGCAAGGTATTTTGGACGAACTGCTCGATCAGTTTCTTGATAAGCCTAAAAAGGTTGCCCCGCGTGTTCGCATGGCGCTTCGTATCTCGGCCTTCGAGATGCTCTATCTGCATACGCCTGGCCGCGTTGCCGTAAGTCAAGGTGTTGAGCTGGTTCGCTGCGGTGCTAAGTCCGCCGCGGGCTTGGCCAATGCTGTACTGCATAAGGTTGCTGACAATGTTGAGGACTTTGCAACGGCGTCCGATGTGGATGAGTCTGAGCGACGCTTGGTTCGTCTGTCGCGCCTGATGGGTCTGCCGCGTTGGCTGTGCGCTCGCATTATGGCATCGTTCGACACGCCAGAGGGTGCGCTTAACTTTGCCGGCAATCTGGCCCCCGCGCCGCTGGCCCTGCATGAGAACGCCTTTGCGACCAAGCCCGATCCGTATATCTCGCAGCTCGTCGCGCCTGTCTTCCCGGGCTGCCATGCCCCGGTCGATGCGCAGGCCACGGTTGCGTCAGGTGTGTTTGAGCGCGCGGCTGCTGTGGCCTCGGACCTTAACGCCCAGCTCATCGCTACCGCGGCGACCCGTCCTGGGCGTTGCCTGGAGATTGGCGCCGGTCGCGGCACCAAGACTTATGTGATGATGTGCCAGGCCAAGCGTGCCGGCTACGACCGTCAGCATACCGCGCTCGATTTGCACGACCGCAAGTGCGACCAGAATCTCGCACGCCTGCATAAGGCGGGTATTACGGGTGTTCGCACGGTCTCGGGCGATGCCTGCGAGCTCGATGCGGTCCTCACGTCGTTCGATGCCATACTTGGTAAACCTGTCCTGTTCGATACAGTGTTTATCGATGCCCCATGTTCGGGCACCGGCACCATGCGCCGTCATCCTGAGATCCCGTGGCGCCTGACCGAAAAGGATGTGACGGTTGAGCTGCCCAAACTGCAGCTGACGATGCTCAAGGAAGCAGCCGCGCGCGTGGCTGCCGGCGGAGAGCTCATCTATGCTACCTGCTCGGTTTTTGATGAAGAGAACACACAGGTCGTGGATGCCTTCCTGGCCTCTCCCGAGGGTGCCGGCTTTAGCGTGGCGCCGCTTTCCGAAGCACAGATTCTGCAACTCCTCGAGTTCGATCAGGCCAAGAAGCTCGTTTCCGTACGCCAGAACGATCGAGGCCTCTTCCAAAGCGTACCGGTAAACGCCGATTCCTACGACGGCCACTTCTGCGCCAGACTGGTCCACAAGTAACTACTAAGTTGCGGTGAAATAGGGATTGAATAGCGGCTTCAGCCCACCAAACAGTCCTTATCTCACCGCAACTCATAGAGCCACCTATAGCGCAAAGAATCAGCCCCGCGATCGATGTAGGTCGCGGGGCTGTTTGGTTTCTAGTGGCTGTGCGGGCAGTTGGCGCAGCAGCCGCTCGTGGCGTTGGTGCTGGAGCCGCCGCTTCGCTGGTCGGTGTTGTAGAAACCGCTGCCCTCAAATTTAATGCCGCTGGCCGAGAACGTCTTGGATGCCGGGGCACCGCAGCTCGGGCATACGACCTCGGGCGTCTCGGACATGGGGTGCTCAACTTCAAACACGTTGCCGCAGCTCGTGCACTTGTAATCGTAGCGCGCCATAATACTTCCTTTTCAGCACAAAGCGGGCAGATCGCTCTGCCCGCAAAAATTCAAACAGCTGTTACTGTACCCTATATCGGGGGTTTTATCACGCTTCGCCCCAGAATCTATGGGTGTTGCGCAGGAGCTTCGCAGTTTTCTCCTCGGCTGCTGCAACGTCGGCCTCCCGAGCCTGCCACGTCCAGTTGCCCGTGGCCACGCCCGGCACGTTCATACGTGCATCGTCGCCCAGCCCTAGCACGTCCTGCAGCGGCATCATAACGAGCGGAGCATCGCTGGCCAAGGCGTTGCCCATGAGCTCGCCTGCCAATGTAATGCCGCTCGGCTCGTCGCCGCCCGCAAAGGAGCGCGTGCACCAGCCGGCGAGCGTCGAAGTGTCGTGCGTCGAGGTGTACAGGATCTTGCCCGGTGTGGGATGAATTCCGCAGCGAACGTCGTAGTTGCTAAACTCCAGTACGTCCATGCCGGGGAAGCCACAGGTCGAAGCCATTGCGCGAACACCAGGCGTCAAATAGCCCAGGTCCTCGGCAATAAAGTTGAGCGGACCCAGCTCGTCGTAGGCCGTCTGGAACAGGTCCTTGCCCGGGCCAGCCAGCCAGCGACCGTCAGAACAGGCCTTGCCGGCGGGGATGCTAAAGTAGCTGTGGAAACCCAGGAAGTGGTCCAGGCGCACGCGGTCGTAGAGTGCGAACGCACGGCGCAGGCGGTCGAGCCACCAGCGATAGCCATTCTCCTTCATGTGATCCCAGCGGAAGGTGGGGTTGCCCCAGACCTGGCCCTCGGGTGCAAAGTTGTCGGGCGGCGCCCCCGAAATCTCAATCGCCTTGCCGGTGTCGGACAGCCAGAAGTTTTCGGGCTCGCTCCATGCGTCGGCCGAATCATCCGAAACATACATAGGAATGTCACCGATGACCTCGATGCCCTTCTTGTGTGCATAGTTCATGAGCTCGCACCAGGCCAGGTCAAAGCGATACTGCATGTACGCCTGCAGCTCAGCCTCGTCGTGGAAGCGCTTGTCGTCGATCAGGCGCTCGTTGTAGCGCGCGACATCCGCCGGCCAATCGTGGCGAGACATTCCCTCAAAGTACTTCTTAACGGCCATGTAGACGCAGTACTTCTCGAGCCAATCGGCGTTGCGATGTTTAAATGCCGTGTACAGCGGGTCGGCATCCTCTCCGCCGCGGGCCTTCCAGGTGACGAAGTCGGCAGCCAGCTCCTCATGGCTCTCGGGCAGCAGGTCGATATTGCCTGCAAAGGCCGAGGGGCCGGCATAGGGGGAGCGGAAGAAGTCCGTGGGATTGACGGGCAGGACCTGCCAGTAGCGCATGCCCATGGCGGCTAGGTGGTCGATAAAGCGACGCGTGGGCGCACCGATTGTGCCGGGCTTGCCGTCGTCGGTAGGCACCGAGGTGATGTGGCACACTACGCCCGCGCCATAATCGAGCGGCTCCTGCAGGCGCTTCTCGGCATGGTGATAGATGATCGAAGAGCCCAACGGGTACAGGTCGAGCGTAACCGTGCCGTTGTGGATCTCGCACTCGTGGCCGCTGATCACGTCGCTTGCGCATTCGCCGAGCGCCGGGATCGTCACGCAGTGCGAATTGCGCAGGCTGCGGTTGATGATAACCGTCGCGGCCTCGCCGTCTTTGCCCGTGCGGGTGTAGGCCAAGACGTCGTCGTTGAGCGCGAAGGCCTTGATCTCGCCGTCGACCATAAAGGGCAGCGCGCGGCGAACGGCAGACGCGTTCTTAACAATGGCCAGCGTATCGAAATCGTGGAGCTGGTCCTTGGTCGGCAGGGTGCGGCGGTTGCCCGGATCGGTGAGGCCCTCCAAGCCGTATTCGTCGCCGTAATAGATCGAGGGCACACCCGGGAAGGTCATCTGCATGAGCGTCGCCAACCAAAAGCGGCTCTTGGCCAGGCCCATGGAATTCTCGTCCAGGCGCCACTTGCTGCGCTCGCTCTCGGGCAGCTGCGACTCGTCGGGGCCGCCGCCGAGTACCGAGATAATGCGCGGACGGTCGTGGCTCGAAAGCAGATTGAGTGCGCAGGACAGGGCCTCGCGCGGGTAGTTCTCGCGCAGGGTTTCGATGTCCTCGGCAGCCTGATAGGCGTTCTTGTAGCCCATCAAAAAGCCGATGACCATGTCGCGGAAGGGGTAGTCCATGGCAGAGTCGAGCTCGGAGCCCTGCAGATAGCGGCGCAGATGGCCATAGCTGATCTTGTTGGAGGCGTCTTCCCAGACCTCGCCGAGCAGCAGCGCGTCGGGCTTCTCGGCGAGCACGGCCTTTTTGATCTCGGCCAGGAAGTCATCGGAAAGCTCGTCGGCCACGTCCAGACGCCAGCCATGGGCGCCGGCGCGCAGCCACTTACGAATCACGCCGTCCTTGCCCAGCAGCTTTTCGCGCACAAGCTCGGAATTCTCGTTGATGGCTGGCATGTTGCCCACGCCCCACCAGCAGTCATACGAACCGTCCTCATGGAAGTAAAACGCATCGCGCCACGGCGAGTCCTCGCTCTGCCACGCACCGACGCCGGGATAATTGCCGTAGCGGTTAAAGTAGATCGAGTCGTCGCCCGTATGGTTGAAGACGCCATCCAGGATGATGGAAATGCCGAGCTTCTCGGCTGCCTCGCACAGCTCCGTAAAGTCCTGCTCGGTGCCCAGGATCGGGTCGATCTTGGTGTAATCGGCCGTGTCGTAGCGGTGGTTGCTCGCGGCCTCAAAGATGGGGTTGAGGTAGATGGCCGTAAAGCCTAGCTCGGCAATGCGGGGCAGGTCATTTTGGATACCCTTGAGCGAGCCGCCGTAAAAATCCCAGGTCTTGATGGAGCCGTCTTCGGCACGCTCGTACTCGGGCGGCTCGTTCCAGTCCTCGACCATGCGGCGCTGGATTCCGTTGCGCGGTTTTTCGATCTCGGCCAGCGTACGCTCGCGCCAATGCTCGTCGCGGGCATAGCGGTCGGGGAAGATCTGGTAGACCATGCCCCGCTCGTACCAGGTGGGACGGTTCTCGCGGTGCTTGTAGACGGTAATCTGGAACGACGGGACCTCGGCGTAGTCGTAGGTCACACCCTCGCCGCCGGTGCGGCCCTGCGGTGCACCCAAGCGGACCTCGGGCTGGCCCTCGATATTGCAGATAAAGCTGTACCAGATAAGACAGGGCTCAGTGCACTCAAGCTCTACGGTAAATATGCCGTCGCCCTCGTGCGTCATGGGGTACAGAGACTCACCGACTTCATCGACCCAGGTACGCAGGGTGAGCGTTGCCTGGTTGGGGTCGGCATCCTCCAAAATCACCGATAGCGAAACGGAAGTTCCAGTGGTCACAGCGCCAAACGGAGTACGAAACTGCGGCAGACGGCTGTTGTGAATCAATCTCATAATACGGTCCAGTTCAATAGAATCACGGCCTGCGGGCCATGGGCTTTACGCACAGGATATAAGTATATCTGTTGTACACAGGCTGTATAAACAACATTCGTTTACCATCGGCGAACGGTTGTCCTAGAAAATCGTTTTACCACCCAAATTATCGCGATATTCGAAAACGCCCAGGCGGATACTATTTGTAGTCAAACAAAAGTACATCGGTTTACTACGACGAATTGAATGATCTCAACCACGGTCAATTTGGTGATATTAAATCCGCAGGTAGAAGCGTTGCCAATTTCATAGAATACTCTCCGTGGTCGGCCAGAGCTATTTTGTCGTAGTAAACCGGCCCTCTTTTTAATAGAGAAGTTCAACCAAGAAGAGGGCGCCTGGTTGGGGCGCCCTCTTTTGCGTTGGATTAAGTTTTAATCGTCCAGACTAGTGACGCTTGCGGGTGGCCGTTGCCTTGCGGACGGAGGTCTTCTTGGTCGGAGCCTTTTCCTCGGCTGGAGCGGCGGGGGAGACCGGGGCCTTCTTGGTGGGCTCGGTCTTTGCCTTAGTCTTGGGAGCGGTCTTGGCCTCAGCGGCCTTCGGCGCCGGCTCGGCCTTTACTGCGGGCTTGTCCTCGTCCTTAGCCTCTGCCTTGGAAGCAGCAGCCTTGGTCGTGGCCTTTTTGACCGTCGTCGTAGCGCGCTTGCGCGTGGTGGTTTTGGCGGCCGGCTTTGCCTCGACAGCTACCTTGGCCTTGGGCTCGGAGGGCGCCTCCTCGACCTTGACGGCGGGCTTTGCAGCGGCCTTCGGGGTCGTCTTCGCGGCGGCTTTCGTCGTAGCAGCCTTGGTCGTCGTCGACTTCGCAGCCGTGGCCTTCTTAGCGGTCGTGGTCTTGGTCGCGGTCGTCTTCTTGGCAGCGGTCTTGGCCGGAGCCTTTGCCGCGGGCTCGGCCTTTACCTCGGGAGCGACCTCGGCCTCGGCGGCCTTTTTGGCAGCGGCGGTCGTACGCTTGCGCGTAGTCGATGCCTTGGCAGTAGTTGCCTTAGCGGCGCTAGTCTTGCTAGCAGCGGCCTTCGTGGTCGTGGCCTTCTTAGCCGTCGTCTTGCGGACCGTCGTCTTCTTGGCGGCAGGCTTCGCGTCGGGCTTAACTTCGGCCTTGGCCGCCGGCTTCTCCTCGGCCTTGGGCTCCTCAGCGGCAGCGGGCTCATCGACAGCTGCAACATCAGTCACACCCGCCGGCCTCTCAATCTCCGGATGCATAAAGAAGTACAGGTCCAGATACTTGTCGGCCGAGCGCGTCCAGCTAAAGTCCTGGCTCATGGCCTGCGTGACCAGCTGGTTCCAGGCGTCGCGGTTATCCCAGAACATGCGTGCCGCGCGGAACACGGCGTCGCCCATCTCGTCGCCGTTAAAGTTGCTAAACGAGAAGCCCGTGCCCTCGCCGGTAAACTCGTTGTACGGGATCACAGTGTCCTTCAGACCACCGGTCTCGCGAACAATCGGCAGGGTGCCGTAGCGCATGGCGATAATCTGCGACAGGCCGCAGGGCTCAAACTTCGAAGGCATCAGGAACATGTCGGCGGCAGCATACATGCGCTGTGACAGCGCCGGATCAAACTCGATGCGCGCGGCCATGGTGCCGGGGTACTTGTCCTGGAAGTAGCGCAGTCCGTCCTCGTAGTCGCGGTCGCCGGTGCCCAGCACCGCCACCTGCACGCCGCCGGCCAGGATGCGGTCGAGCGCGTACATGACCAGGTCCATGCCTTTCTGGCGCGTCAGACGCGTGACCATGACCATAAGCGGACGGTCGTCGCGAACCTCGAGCCCCAGCTCTTCCTGCAGCTTGGCCTTGCACACGGCCTTGCCGGAACGGTCCTCGACGGTGTAGTTGGCGGCAATGCGCTTGTCGGTCGCCGGGTCAAAGCCCGCGACGTCAATGCCATTCAAAATGCCCTGCAGCGCGTACGAACGCTCGCGCAGAACGCCGTCCAGGCCCTCGCCAAATTCGGGCGTCTGGATCTCGTTGGCATAGGTAGGACTTACCGTAGTGATGGCGTCGGCATAGCGCAGCGCGCCCAGCATGTAGTTGATGCTGCAAGCGTCGCAACGCAGCTGCGAGGCGGCCGCCGGAATATGTGCCACACCCAGGATATCCTCCATCACGGTGTCGCTAAACTGGCCCTGGAACGCCACGTTGTGGATCGAGAACACGGTCTTGACTCGGTCGTACAGCGGCAGGCCCTGGTAGAACTCGCGCAAAAACACGGGCGCCAGTGCCGTCTGCCAGTCGTTGCAGTGCAGGATGTCGCACTCAAAGCCGGCCGGCAGGTGCTGCAGGCTCTCGGTGATGGCCTTGGAGAAGAACGCAAAACGCTCGCCGTCGTCAAAGAAGCCATACGGATAGTCGCGCGCAAAGTAGCGCTCGTTGTCAATGAACATATAGGTGACGCCATCGTGCTCGAGCTTCTCGAGTCCACAGTACTCATTGCGCCAGCCCAGGCTCACGTAAAAATCGGAGAAGTGCTCCATCTGCGCCTTGTACTCGTCCTTGATGGTGGCGTATTTGGGCACCATCACGATAACCTCGGCGCCGGCGCGCACGAGCGCCGCAGGCAGCGAGCCCGCTACGTCACCCAGGCCACCGGTCTTCACAAACGGTGCGCACTCGGCCGAGGCAAACACGATCTGCATCTTTTTGCTGGAATCAGCCATATTGTCTCCCTGTTGCAATTCGAGAATAGCCGCCTGGCGCTAACCGGGCGGCTATTCTACATGTTACGAGCGATGTTGCGGTGCCAACGTTAACGCACGATGGTGGTATCGGAAGTTAACGGGGCCTTGCCCAGCACCAGGATGTTCTCGGGCGTGCCGCGAAGCTCGGTGTTGGTGGGAACCACGTTGTTCTTGTCCAGGATGGCGTTCTCAACGCGGGCGCCGCTCTTGATGATGCAGCTCTGGTTGATGATCGAGTTGGTCACCGAGGCGCCTTCCTCAACCACAACGCCGCGCGACAGGATCGAGTTGCGCACGGTTCCCTTGATGATGCAGCCGGCCGAGATAATCGAGTTGCAGGCGTGGCTGCCGGTTGCGTAGCGCGAAGGCGGTACGTCGTGGGCCTTGGTTAGGATCGGGCGCTCGGGATCAAAGAGCTGGTCGGCCACGGTCTGGTCGAGCAGGTCCATGCTGCGGCGATACAGCGACTTCTCGCTAAACACGCCCACGACCTCGCCCTTGTATTCGTAGCTGCAAACGTCGATGTTGCCAAAGTCGCCCTGGAGTGCCTCGAGCAGGTCCAGATAGTCGGCGGCCTGGTAGTGGTCGATGATCTCGAGCAGCGTCTCGCGGTTGACGATGCAGCAGTCCATAGAGGCGTTGTCGCCGTACACGACGCCTGCGCTCACGCCCGTCAGGCGGCCGTTCTCGTTAATCTCGAGCTTGGTCTCGTCATCGACGTTGTGCGTGGCCTTGCAGTACACCACGGTCATCTGGGCACCGGAGTTCTCGTGCGCGTCGATGATGGTGTTGAGGTCCATGTTAAAGATGATGTTGGTGCCCATCATCACAACGTAGGGCTTATCCGAGCGCTGGAACAGCGTCTTGTTGGAGATGATGTCGCGCAGCAGGAAGCGCATGCCGCCCTTGGTGGTGCCATACGCGTTGCCGGGAACCATGAACAGGCCGCCCTTTTTGCGGTCCAGGCCCCAGTCCTTGCCCGAGCCCACGTGGTCGATCAGCGAGCGGTAGTTGCCCGGCATGACGACGCCGACGGTCTTAATGCCGGCATTCATCATGTTGGACAGCGGGAAATCGATCAGGCGGTAGCGGCCCAAAAACGGAACGGACGCGATGGGGCGGTCCTTGAGCAGAACGCTGCCGTAGGTCGAAGAGTAGTTAGCGGTGATATAACCGATGGCCTTGCGATTGATCATCGGATCATTCCCCCTTCCCGATAACGACGTCATTTCCAACGACGGCCGTATCCTTGGTGGTATCGACAGAGCCGAGCTTCACGCCCTCTTCGACCGTGGAGTTCTCGCCCAAAATAGCGCGGCAGATGTGCGCGCCGCTCTTAACGTGCGCACCCGGCAGCAGCACGGAGTCCTCGACCACGGCGCGCTCCTCAATGATGACATCGGTCGAAAGGATCGAGTGGCGAGCGGTGCCGTAGATCTTGCAGCCGTTGGAGACCAGGCAGTCGTCCAGGCGACCATCCGGACCAATGTAGTGCGGCGGACGCGTGGTGATGTTGGACATGATGGGGAAGTGCTTGTCAAACAGATCGAACTCGGGGTTGTTGCCCAGCAGGTCCATCGAGGTCTCGTGGAAGCTGGCGATGGTGCCGACGTCCTTCCAAAAGCCGTGGAACTCGTAGCTGTACAGGCGCTTGCCCTCGCCGAGCAGCTTGGGGATGATGTCCTTGCCAAAGTCGTGGCTCGAACGCTGGTCCAGAGCATCCTCCTCGAGCGCCTCGATCAGGACGTCGGCCGAGAAGATGTAGATGCCCATGGAGGCGAGGTTCGAATCGGGCTTATCGGGCTTCTCGGTGAACTTGGTGATGCGGCCGTCCTCGGGGTCGGTGGTCAGGATGCCAAAGCGGCTGGCCTCCTCCCAAGGCACGGGCATAACGCTCACCGTGAGGTCGGCGTTGTTCTCAATGTGCGTCTTGAGCATCTTGCGGTAGTCCATGCGATACAGGTGATCGCCCGAAAGAATCAGGACGTACTTGGGGTCGTTGGCCTTGATGTAGTCGAGGTTCTGCGTGATGGCGTCTGCCGTGCCCGCATACCAGGCGCCGCCGGTCTGCGTCTCGTACGGCGGCAGGATCGACACGCCGCCGTCGCGGCTGTCCAGATCCCACGCCTCGCCGGAGCCCACATAGGCATGCAGCAGGTAGGGGCGATACTGCGTCAGAACGCCCACCGTGTCGATGCCCGAGTTGGAGCAGTTGGAGAGCGAAAAGTCGATAATGCGGAACTTGCCACCAAAGCTAACCGCCGGCTTAGCGATCTTTTGGGTGAGTGCCCCCAATCGGCTGCCCTGTCCTCCTGCGAGGAGCATCGCGATGCATTCTTTCTTACTCATCGATTTCTCCTTCTGTCATCGATGTTCCTAAACCCATTAGCGACGGGCGCGGCGCAACGTCACGCCCGTCGAGTAATGCCGTGCTGGCATAGGAGAGCTCGCGCGCCTTTACGCGTGCCAGATCTCGTCGCGGTACTCGCGAATGGTGCGGTCGCTCGAGAACCAGCCGGAGGAGGCGGTGTTGAGCAGCGCCTTGCGGTTCCAGGTCTCCTTGTCGCCGTAGCTGCCGGTGAGCTTCTCCCATGCATCCACGTAGCTGCGGAAGTCGGCCATGACCAGGTCGGGGTCGTTGTTGTTCATGAGCTCGTTGTAGATGCTCTCGAAGTTGCCCGAAAGACCCGCAAAGGTGTTGTCCTTGAGCTCGTTCATCACGCGGCCCAGACGCTCGCGATCGTTGTTGAGCGTATCCCAGGCAAAGTAGCTGTTCGATGCCCAGAGCTGCTCGACCTCGGGAGCGGTCAGGCCAAAGATAGCCTCGTTCTCGCGGCCGGCCAGGTCGGCGATCTCGATGTTGGCGCCGTCGAGGGTGCCCAGCGTAATGGCGCCGTTCATCATGAGCTTCATGTTGGACGTGCCCGAGGCCTCCTTGCCGGCCGTGGAGATCTGCTCCGAAATCTCGGCGGCGGGGTAGATGAGCTGGGCGTTGCTCACGCGGAAGTTGGGGATAAAGCAGACCTTCATGACCTCGTTGACGCGCGGGTCGTTGTTGATGACGTCGGCCACGGAGTTAATGAGGCGGATGGTCTCTTTGGCGAAGGTGTAGCTCGAGGCAGCCTTGCCGCTAAAGATGAAGGTCGTCGGCGTCACGTGGAAGTTGGGATCCGCGATGCGACGGTTGTAGATGTCCATCACCTTCATGATGTTCATGAGCTGGCGCTTGTAGGCGTGGAAGCGCTTCACCTGAACATCGAAGACGGTGTTGGGGTCGATGACCAGACCGGTCTCGGCCTTAACGTAGGCGGCCAGGCGCTCCTTGTTGGCACGCTTGGAGGCACCAACGGCCTTCAGGAACTCGGTGTCGTCCTTAAACTCCTTGAGTTTCTCCAGCTCAAAGGCGTCCTTCAGCCAGCCATCGCCAATGGCCTCGGTCACGAGCTTGGCGTAGGTGGGGTTGGCCTCGGCAAAGAAGCGACGGTGCGAGATGCCGTTGGTCTTGTTGTTGAACTTTTCGGGCGTCAGGGCATAGAAGTCCTTGAGCACGATGTTCTTGATGATGTCGGAGTGAATCTTGGCCACGCCGTTGACGCTGTGGCTGCAGATCACGGACAGGTTGGCCATGCGAATCTCGCCGTCCCATAGAATGGCGGTCTGGCGCAAACGCTCCTGCCAGCCCTCCTGGGTGGTGTCGAACGACTCGTGCCAACGACGGCTGATCTCATCGATGATCTGATACACGCGGGGGAGGAGCTTGGAGAACGTGCCGATGGGCCACTTCTCCAAGGCCTCGGGCAGGATGGTGTGGTTGGTGTAGCTCACGACCTGCGTCACGATGTTCCAGGCGTCGTCCCACTCGAGCTTCTTCTCGTCGATGAGGATGCGCATGAGCTCGGGGCCGCACATGGCGGGGTGCGTGTCGTTGGTGTGGATGGCCACAAACTGCGGCAGCAGGTCCCAGTTCTCGCCGTGCTCCTTCTCAAAGGTGTCGAGCAGGCTGTAGATGCCGGCCGAGACAAACAGGTACTCCTGCTTCAGGCGCAGCAGACGGCCGTGCTCGCCGGCGTCGTTGGGGTAGAGGATGGCGCTGATGGCCTCGGCCTCGGCGCGCTCGGCGTCGGCCAGGGCATAGTCGCCGCGGTTGAAGGCCTCAAGGTCAAAGTGCTCCTCAACCGGCTCGGCGGCCCAGACGCGCAGCTTGTTGACGGTCTCGCCGGCATAGCCCACAACGGGGATGTCATAGGGAACGGCCAGGATATCCTGCGTGTCCACCGTGCGGTAGAACGTGCGACCGTTCTCCTCAAAGCCCTCAACATGGCCACCAAACTTGATGGTCACGGCCTTGTCCTGACGGCGGACCTCCCAGGGATAGCCGTGGGTGAGCCATTCGTCGGTGGCCTCGACCTGGCTGCCGTTGACGATTTCCTGCTTAAACAGGCCGTAGCGGTAGCGCATGCCGTTGCCGTAGCCGGCAATGCCCTCGGCTGCCATGGAATCCAGGAAGCATGCGGCCAGACGGCCCAGGCCACCGTTGCCCAGAGCCGGATCGGGCTCCTGGTTCTCGATGACGGACAGGTCGAAGCCCATGTCGTCGAGCGCCTCGGCGACCATGTCGCGCACGCCAAAGTTGAGCAGGTAGTTGTCAAGCAGGCGGCCGATCAAAAACTCGATCGAAAAGTAGTACACGCGCTTCTTGCCCTCGGCGGTGACGCGGGCGTCGCTCTTGGTGGCAACGGTGCGTGCCTTCTCGGCCACGAGCTTGGCCAGGGCGTTAAAGCGGTCCAGATCGCTGGCAGCCTCGACGCTCTTGCCGCTGATGCTCATGACGGCATCGCGATAGAGCTCGGTAAACTCCTGCTTGTTGTCGAAGATCTTATTCATACGTTCCTTTCCCCCGGGGATGTTTCTCCCGGAACGGTTATGACTTGTATCCTACGCCCCCGCGGGGCGGGTAATTACTGCTGTAACGCTTTTGTTACGCATCCTTGGCAGATGGCTTAACAGCAGCTGCCTTGGCCTTGGGAGCAGCCTTTTTAGTGGATGCCTTTTTGGCCGTGCTGGACTTGGCCGAAGCCTTGGCAGCAGACTTGGCAGCCTTCGTCTTAGCCGGAGCCTTCTTAGCAGCCGCGGTCTTGGGCTTTACCGAGGACGTCCGCTTGCGCGTCGCCTTCTTGGGCTCTTTAACCACGGGCGGCTTATAGCTGCTGGGACCGCGGCGCTTAAGCACCACGCCTGCCAGGCCGGGCACCTTAATTTCGATGGAGTCCATCTGCCCGTTCCAGGGATAGGGCTCGCTCGAGCAGGTGTAGGGCTCCTCGCCGGCGTAGCCGCTGCCGCCAAACTCGGGACGGTCGGAATCGAAGATGACCTCCCAATCGCCCTCGCGCGGCACGCCCACGCGGAAGCTCTCATAGCTCGCCGGGTCAAAGTTGATCAGGATCACCAGGTCGTCATCGACGTCCTCGCCCTGACGGACAAAGCTCACGATGGACTGCTTGGAGTTGTCCGCGTCGATCCAGGTAAAGCCATCGTCGGTGTAGCCGCGCTCGTACAGGGCGGGCTCGGCGGTATACAGGTGGTTAAGCGCCTTGATAAACGCCTGATGATGACGGTGGGTCTCGTACTCCTCGGTCAAGAACCACTGAATGGACTCGTAGTAGCGCCATTCAATAAACTGGCCGATCTCGTTGCCCATAAAGTTGAGCTTGGCACCGGGGTGCGTCATCTGGTAGAAGGCCAGCGTGCGCAGGCCGGCAAACTGGCGCCACCAGTCGCCCGGCATGCGGCCGATGAGCGAGCACTTGCCATGCACGACTTCGTCGTGGCTCAGCGGGCAGATGAAGTTCTCGGTAAAGGCGTACATGATGGAGAACGTGAGCAGGCCGTGGTTGCCGGGGCGCCACGGAAAATCGGTCTGCATGTAGTGCAGGGTGTCGTTCATCCAGCCCATGTCCCACTTGTAGTGGAAGCCCAGGCCGCCGTCCTGCGGCGGATAGGTCACGAGCGGCCATGCGGTGGATTCCTCGGCCATCATCATCACGTCGGGGTAGTGCGCCTCTACGGCACAGTTGACCTGACGGATAAACGCGCTGGCGTCCAGGTCCTCCTCGGTACCGTACTTGTTGAACTTCTTTTGGCTGGGATCGTCAATGCCAAAGTTGAGGTACAGCATACTGGACACGCCGTCCATGCGAATGCCGTCCACGTGGAAGTTCTCAAGCCAGTACAGCACGTTGGAGACCAGGAAGGAGCGGACCTCGCCGCGGGCGAAGTCAAACTTGTGCGTGCCCCAGTTGGGGTGAATCTCGTGCTCAAACAGCATGTGGCCGTTAAAGGTGGCAAGGCCGTGGGAGTCGGCGCAAAAACCGCCGGGTACCCAGTCCATGATCACGCCGATGCCTGCCTCGTGGCATGCATCGATAAAGTGCATGAGCTGCTGCGGGTTGCCGTAGCGCGACGTTGCGGCGTAATAGCCGGACGTCTGGTAGCCCCAGGAGCCATCGAAGGGATGCTCCATAAGCGGCATGACCTCGATATGCGTATAGCCCATGTCGCGCACGTAGTCCACGAGCTCCACCGACAGGTCGTCGTAGGTATAGAACTCGCCGCGCTGCGCGGGGAAGGGATCCATGGGTCCGGGGTAGTTGCCGTACTCGTCGGGCTCGCCCTGCGGCGCGTCGCCGTGGCGCTTCCACGAGCCAATATGCACCTCGTAGATGTTAAGGGGCTGCGACATGTGGTTATGGCTGGCGCGGCGCTTGAGCCATGCGGCGTCGTTCCAATTGTAGCCATCGAGGGTCCACAGCACGCTCGCGGTACCCGGAGGGCACTCGGCCTTAAAGGCGTACGGATCGGCCTTGTAGAGCTTTTCGCCCTCGTTGGTCTCGATGAGATACTTATAGAGCTGGCCCTGCTCGGCGCCAGGAATAAAACCTTCCCAAATAGCACTCGTATGCATGGGCGCCAGTGGGTTGGCTTCCTCGTCCCAGTCGTTAAATTCACCAATGACATGGACGCTCTTTACGTCGGGAGCCCAAACGCAAAAACGCCAGCCGCGCGTACGGTTCTGCGTGTCGGGGTGCGCGCCCATCTTTTCCCAGCTGCGCTCCCACGTACCGATGCCAAACAGATAGACATCGTCCTTGGTGAGCTCCGGCGCGTGCGGGGCGGCTTTACGGATAGCAGGCTTTTTGGTTGCTGGCTTTAGCTTTGTATCGCTCACGTTTGATCCCATCATGACGCGGCAGCGTGTTGCCTTGGTGACTAGATGCGAAAGGTCCAAGGCTGCACGAATCGAAGGGACGGCGATAGTTCTATGATTCGTTCCACCTCGCGTGCTCGGTGGAACTTTCGGCAGAAACTACGATAACACCTGTGCGTTAGTTTTATGGACGAAAGCGGATTTGCGGGGGCGTTTAATCGGTAAGCGACATGTTTATACCACTGGCAGAATTGACGTGGTAAAACTCTTGACAGTTTTACCAATTTGGGTTTCAAAATTGTTTGGCTGACGTTTGGTAAAACGTTTTTAGCAGGATGTTTACCATTTGATATCGAAAGGTTCGTTTATGTCCCATACCGCCGCTCCCAAGGTTGCTTTTATTTTCGATTGCGACGGCACGCTGGTTAATAGCACCCCCGTTTGGGCCTATGCACAGCCCGAGTTATTGCACCGCCACGGTGTCGACGTGACCGTGGATGACTTTGCCCAATTTGAGCACCTGTCGCTGGAGGACGAGTGCCAGGCCTACCACGACACGTGGGGCATTGGCGCGAATGGCGAGGAGCTGTATCGCGAGCTGGGCGAGATTTTGATTGATGGGTACTCCAAGGTGCCGCCGCGCGAGGGTCTCCTGGCATTTTTGGAGCAGGCGAAGGCGGCGGGCATTGCCATGTGCGTGGCTACGTCCACGCCGGCCGAGCTGGTGCAGTCCGCGCTCGCTGGTGCCGGGCTCGACGCTTACATGGAATTTGTTACCACGACGGGCGAGGCAGGACGCTCCAAACAGTTCCCCGACGTATACGAGCTGGCGCTGCGCCGCCTGGAAGAGCGCCATGGGCACAAGTTTGAGCGCGCATGGGTGTTTGAGGACGCCGTTTTTGGCCTTAAGAGCTCTGGGGTCGCCGGCTTTAAGCGCGTGGGCATCTATGACCCGCACGGCCGCATGAAGCGCGACGAGGTGCGTTCCAACTGCGATATCTTTATCGACAGCTATGAAGAGCTGGACCTTGACCGTGTGCTTTCGTTTGAGGGATAGGCGAGGGCTGTGGCTTGCAAAGTATTAGTGGTCTGCGGCTCGCCCGTGGTGGCAAGCGCGGATCTGTTGCGTAGGCTAGCAGGGGAGTGCGACCACGTTGTCGCCGTGGACCGCGGACTCGACGCGCTGCTGGGCGCGGGATTGGGCTGCGACGTATATGTAGGGGACGCCGATACGGTAAGCGAAGCCGGTCGCGCTCTTGTTGATGCCGCTGAGGACTTTGAAGTTGAGCGCCACGACCCGTACAAGGACTATACCGATCTGGCACTGGCGCTCGATTCCGTCCGTCGCCGCTGGCCAGGTGCCGAAGTAGTTGCGACCTGCGCCACTGGCGGCCGTCCGGACATGGCGCTTTCCGTACTGGGGCTGCTTGCAGGCTACGAGGATGCCCCTATCTGGATCGCCGAGGATAAGGTGGTCGCCCGCTTCCTTCGCGCAGGCGAATCGTGGACCATCGAAGGTGCCGAAGGCAAGACGTTCTCCATCATCGCCATAGCCCCTGGGACGGTGGCAAGCGAATACGGCCTAGAATGGGAGCTAGATCACAGCCCCCTGGGCTTGTTAGCCGACACGGGCATCAGCAACGTCGTCAGGTCAACAGCCACGATCCAAGTCCACACCGGAACCGCCATCGCTTACCTATATCAATAGGCATTTAGAGTCTGACCCAAAAAAGTCCTTGCACGTCGCGCCAACTTCCCCTATAGTATCTCCTCGTCACGGGGGCGTAGCTCAGCTGGGAGAGCGCTTGACTGGCAGTCAAGAGGTCAGGGGTTCGATCCCCCTCGTCTCCACCATCGTGAATGCAAAGGCCTTCGGGATTTCGAAGGCCTTTTTTCATGCCAAAACACCACGCGCTACAAACCCCACCTACGCCAACAAAAAGTTGCACAATTTATTTCCCATCTCTGTACATACTTTGTTAGTCAAGCGCAATTACCAGTGCAGCTCGCTGCTCCATTTAGGCTTCAGGAACGTCTCCAATCACCGCCAATACCTCAATAACCTGCATCAATGTGAACAACATCCCAAAACAACCCCCTTAAGCACGTCAAATGAACGATATGTTGTCCAACGCAGTCTAAATCAGTTTCACTAACAGCTTGTGCTAGGATAACTAACGTTACATGGGTTCAACTGTGCTCACGGCTCCAGCAAGTCACAAAGCGCAGGGTCGATCAGCATCCGGCCGTAACGGCGGTGCCAGAAACACCACGAGCTCCAATAAAGAAGTCATGCG
>DBEZQF010000201.1:0-3687 GCA_048254795.1 Collinsella sp.
CGAAACGTCAAAGCTTGCGGCCTCAAAGGGAGAGGAGCCCATGCGCCCGACGTGCTCAACCAGATCGGATGCCTCGACGGCGCGGGTCTTGGCAGCCTCGACGGTAAAGCCCGTGGCCGTGGCCGTAAGCGAAGGATCGTCGCAGCAGGTGAGCGTAACGGTAAACGGCTCGCCCAGACGCGCTACGACGGTAACATCCACGGCGCGGCGGCGCAGCACATCGCGCTTGAGCGCGGCGCCGGCGGCGTCAATGGCGCGCTGACTTCGAATCACGCGCACGCGGCAGCCCTCGGGCATGCTGCGGGGCACGCGGCACTCGATGATGTCGCCCGCGGCGGCATCATCGGCGGCGATGGTGGTCAGGAACTGGTCGAACTCATCGTCATGGCGAAGCTCCAGCAGGTCGCCCTTGCCAACGGGCTCAAACAACTCAATGCGGGCGATGGCAGCGCGGCGACGGCGGTCGTCGGGCTTGAGCCCGCGCACATCGCGGTTGGCCAGACGGCTGCCCAGCACCGTGCCCACGATCTGGCCGCGGTTGTTGGAGCGCTCGTAGCTCATCATCTCGTCGCCCGAGGTACCGTCCTGATAGGCGTGCGTAAAGTCGCGGTTAAAGCAGCGCTTGAGCTGGCGCTGGCGGGCGGCATCCTCATCCTTAGAGGTCGAAACATCGGCAAGCATGTCATCAATCTGATGACGATACACGTCGACGATGGAATACACGTAATCAGGCGCCTTCATGCGGCCCTCGAGCTTGAGCGATGCGGCGCCGGCGTCATACAGACGGCGAACAAGCTGCGAAGTGTTGGTGTCGCGTGGGCACAGCGCGCGCTCGCGACCGGCGGGGGAGAGCGCGCGACCGTTCTCGTCGATTAGTTCGTAAGGCAGGCGACAAGGCTGAGCGCACATGCCGCGATTGGCCGAGCGGCCCGCCATGGCAAAGCTCGACAGCAGGCATAGACCCGAGTAGCAAAAGCAGATGGCGCCGTGGCTAAAGACCTCAAGGTCAACATCGGGCGCAGCGTCGTGAATGGTGGCAATCTCGTCGATGGAAAGCTCGCGCGAGAGGGTCACGCGGTCGGCGCCCTGCTCACGGCACCAGATGGTTCCGCGGTCGTCATGGATGTTCGCCTGGGTCGAGATGTGTGTCTCGATGCCGGGCATGGTGCGCTTGACCTCAAAGAACAGGCCCCAGTCCTGGATGATGAAGGCGTCGGCGCCCAGCGTGGAGCAGCGATGGATGAGTTGCAGTGCATCGCTCATCTCGGACTGCTTGATGACGATGTTGACCGTGACGTAGACGCGCGAGCCGGCTAGATGCGCGGCGCGGCAGGCCTGCTCAAAGGCCTCGTCGGTAAAGTTCGTTGCCTTGCGGCGGGCGTTGAAGCTGCCCATACCGCAGTAGATGGCGTCTGCCCCGGCGGCGAGCGCGGCGGCAAAGGGCTCCGGGCCTCCGGCGGGGGCCAAAAGCTCGGGCCTGCGGTTGGTGGTTCGGCTGGCGGTTGCGGTCATATCCTGCCTTTCAAAATGCTCAGATACTCAAAAGTATAGTGGTGCCGTTGCGGTGGACGATGCCCACAGCCTAAGCAGGACAAAGTCTTCAGCAGCCTCTCGGGAAAAGGGATCAGTTTTCAGGCAGGTCGCCAGTCACGCCGCTCGTCGGCCCGTACGCGCCGTTGGGCGATAAAATATTCTCGCAGCGTGATAATAATCTTGCATTACGCGGAAACCTTGAGTACCATCCCAATCAAGCGCGGTGTTCAGACCGAACTGTGCCTCCCGGTGTGAACGCCGCGCTCACGCTTTCTCAACTGATCGTAAGGAGATAAACATGAGCAAGACCGTCGTGTCTTCCGATAACGCACCCGCAGCCATCGGCCCGTATTCCCCCGGTATCCAGGCCGGCAACATGGTGTTCCTGTCCGGCCAGCTGGGCATCGATCCCGCGACCGGCAAGATGCCCGAGGGCGTCGAGGCCCAGGCCAAGCAGTCCCTCGCCAACGTCGAGGCCTTGCTGACCGCTGCCGGCGCCACCTTTGCCGATGTCGTCAAGACCACGGTCTACCTGGCCGACATCGCCGACTTCGCTGCCGTGAACGAGATCTACGCCTCCAAGTTCGAGGCTCCGTTCCCCGCGCGCAGCGCCTTCCAGGTTGCCGCCCTTCCGGCTGGCGGTCTGGTCGAGATCGAGGTCGTCGCCGCTCTCTAAGGCGTTGGCCACAACTAAACATGACATGCAAAAAGACCCTGCAGCGCGTGCGAGCTGCAGGGTCTTTTGTCAAGTGACGGGTCGCTTGTGGAGCCGCGCTCCATTTTGCTCGTTAGCCCTCCTTGCGAACTTTTTGCAGGTAGCGGTAGACGCTGGGCTCCGAGATGCCCAGCGCGGTGGCGGCGCAGGCCACGGCGCCCTTGAGCATGAACACCCCGTTGCCGTTGAGGTGGCGAATGACGTCCACGCGGTCGCTCTGACCAAGCGACGCTACATCCAGCCCGCGCGCGCTCAGCAACTCGGCAATGCTGCGGTCGATGAGCTCCTGTGTGGACTCCGAAAGGCTTTCGACCTCGATAGGGGCGGGCTCCGTGCGCGTCGGCGCTGCGTCGAAGCACGCCATGAGCTGCTGCGCCATGGCGTTGACGGAGCGTACTGTGGAAAGGTCGGTGTTGACGCAGAGCATACCGACGATCTCGTCATTCTCGCGGATAAAGTACGTCGCTGACTCCAACGTCTTGCCGCCGGCACCGCGCCCCTCGTAGCCCGAAATAAACGGCAGGTCGCGATACTTGGGGTCGTGCATGATCTTGAGCGCCAGATCGGTGGCGGGGCCGCCGACCTTGCGGCCGCTCACGATGCCGTTGCGAATATCGACGATGGCGTGGTCGGGATCCGAGAAATCGTGCAGCACGATTTCACTGTTTTTGCCGAGTATCTGCTCCAGAAAATCGACCATCGGCAAAAAGCGGCGTACGGTCTCGTTCACGGGCAACTCCTTTGAGTGAAATCGGAAATGTTCATAACAATTTTTTCTCATGGTAACACGCTGCCCATCATCTCGTATATCCGCAGGTACATTGCGTAATACAGATGAGCGGTAGATATTTGGCGGTAAACGGTTGACCAAAAGAAAAGTTAGATGTTATTTTGACCAGACACTTTCATGACCTGCGGAAATGCGTTAATTCAGCTGAAGAATAGTCTGATAACAAAAAATTATTATTGAGAATGAGAATCATCTTTAATACGATATGCAATGAAGGCACAACCTCAACCCCGCACTGCGTCACAATAGAGCGTTAGATGCGAAAACAACTACTTCGAGGATTGGTGGTCAAATGACCCAGGAGACGGTTACGAACGGCACTGAAGCCCTGTTCACTCGCGAAGGCATGCCTCCCGTTAAGGAAATGATCCCGTGTGCCCTTCAGCACGTACTGGCATCGTTTGCCGGCATCATTACCCCGGCGGTCATCATGGCCGGCGTCTACGGCTTTAATAGCCAGCAGAGCACCGACATCATCCAGGTCGCGCTCATTCTTTCGGCGATCGATACGGCCCTTCAGGCCTTCGCTCCCTTCCGTCGCATCGGCGGCGGCCTGCCCATCGTCATGGGCGTTTCGTTCGCGTTCCTGCCGGCCCTGCAGGCCATGGGTGCCTCGGGCTTTAGCTTTGGTGCGCTGCTGGGTGGCGAG
>DBEZQF010000202.1:0-5570 GCA_048254795.1 Collinsella sp.
CTCTCCGGACGTGCGTCTTGACGAGTTCTATTATCCATAAATGCAACCAAATGTGAAGCCTATTAGGAATGATTTTTAATAAAACAATTTTGAGATATGAAGATGTTGATTGATTAACGATTGGCAGGCCGTCTTTGACCGCCGCTGAGTACAATCGGGCGAGCAAATGTTGACCTATCAACAAATGAAGGAGTTTCCTTTATGCATCTAGCCCGTCGTGCCTGGTGCCGAACATATCAGACGGTTTTTCGCATTGCATTGCCGATCCTGCCCTATACCGAGCCGCGCATTTTAGAGCATGCCGAGGATGTGCCCGCGGTGCTTCAAAAGCGCTCGATCCAGAAGGTCCTTATCGTGACGGATCCCGGCATTGCCCGTCTGGGGCTCACGGCACCGCTCGAGACGGCGCTCGCATGCAGGGGGATTGGCGTTACGGTCTATGCCGAAACGCGTGCAAACCCCACGGTTTCAAACGTGGAAGAAGCGGCGTCCCTGTATCGAGAGAGCGCCTGCCAGGCCATTATCGGCTTTGGCGGTGGCTCGGCCATGGACTGTGCCAAGGGCGTGGGCGCACGCATTGCGCAGCCAAACAAGCCCATCAACAAGATGCGCGGCCTGCTGCGGATTCATCGTCGCCTGCCGCTGCTCATCGCCGTTCCCACTACCGCCGGTACGGGAAGCGAAGCCACGCTTGCGGCGGTAATTACCGATGACGGGACGCACTACAAATACCCCATTAACGACTTTGTGCTCATCCCGCGTTTTGCAGTCCACGACCCCGAGTTTACGTGCGGCTTGCCCGCTTCCATTACGGGGCAGACGGGCATGGACGCCCTGACGCATGCCGTTGAGGCCTTTATCGGGCGAAGCACCACGCCCTATACGCGCAAGATGGCGCGACAGGCGGTGCAGCTTATCCACGACAATTTGCTCGAGGCCTATGAGCATGGTGACGACATGCGCGCTCGTCGCAATATGCTTTCGGCGGCGTATAAGGCGGGCGTTGCGTTTACCCGCTCCTATGTCGGATATGTGCATGCCATCGCGCACAGTCTGGGCGGCCGATACGGAATTCCGCACGGTTTGGCCAACGCGATCATCCTGCCGCACATGCTTCGCGCTTATGGTGACGCCGCCGCCCCCAAGCTTGCCGATCTTGCTCGCATGGCGGGCATTGCGCCGGCTACCGCGCAGGATAGTCTTGCGGCCGAGGCCTTTTTCGATTGGGTCGACCGCATGAACGAGATCCTGGGAATCCCCAAATATGTCTCGGGCATTCGCCGCTCCGACATTCCCGAGATGGCGGCGCATGCCGATGCCGAGGCCAATCCGCTGTACCCCGTTCCGCTTTTGATGGACCGCTCGGAGCTCGAGCATATGTACGAGGTCGTCGCGGGTGGTATGTTTGAGGACGAGAACTAGGAGGGTGCCATGAACACCGAGGAAATTGCGCGCATCGTCGGCGATCAGCGCGCCTACTTTAAGACGCACGCCACGTTTGATGTCGATGTTCGACGTCGCGCGCTCGTGAGTTTACGCGATGCGGTGCGGGCCCACGAGGCCGATATCGCCCATGCGCTCAAGACCGATTTGGGGAAGTCGCATGACGAGGCCTATATGTGCGAGATTGGTACGTCGCTTTCCGAGATTCGACATCAGATCGCTCACGTGGCTCGGTGGAGTCGTCCGCGCCTGCGTCCGTGCGATCTCGCTAACGCCGTGAGCGTGTGCAAAACGCAAGCCGTGCCCTATGGCGTCACACTCATCATGGCACCGTGGAACTACTCGTTTTTGTTGACGCTCGAGCCGCTCGCCGGCGCCCTTGCCGCGGGCAATACCGTGGTCATCAAGCCGAGTGCCTATGCTCCGGCATCGAGCACGGTGCTCAAGCAAATCTGCGAAGAGGCGTTTGACCCCCGTTTGGTGACGGTTGTCGAGGGCGGGCGCGCCGAAAACGAAGCGCTGCTCGATGAGTGCTGGGACAAGATCTTCTTTACCGGTAGCGTTCCGGTCGGCAAACTCGTCATGGAGCGCGCAAGTAAAAACCTTACGCCCGTGACGCTTGAGCTGGGCGGAAAGAGCCCCTGCATCGTGGATGCGACGGCAAACTTGAAGGTTGCGGCGCGGCGTGTCGCCTTTGGTAAATGGCTCAACGTGGGGCAGACCTGCGTGGCGCCCGACTACCTGCTGGTCGATGCGCGCGTGCACGACGAGCTGCTGGACCTCATCAGGGAAGAGGCCCGCCGTATGTTTGGCGAGCATCCGCTCGATAACGAGGATTATGGGCATATCGTCAACGCCAAGCATTTTGCGCGCGTGCGTGGACTGATCGATCCCGATAAGGTTGTGTTTGGAGGCACGGCGCGCGAGTCATCGCTCAAGATTGAGCCGACGATTTTGGACGGCGTGACCCCCGATGACGCCGTGATGCAGGAGGAGATTTTCGGCCCCATCTTGCCGGTGCTGACGTTTGAGAGCCTAGACGAGGCCGAGACGTTTATTACGGATCGTCCGACGCCGCTGGCTCTGTATATCTTTAGCCAGGATCGCGCAGTTCAGCAGCGCTTTGTGCGTTACGTGCCCTTTGGCGGCGGCTGCGTCAACGACACGATTATGCACTTGGCTACGAGCCATATGGGCTTTGGTGGCATGGGTGCGAGCGGTATGGGGCAGTACCATGGACGCGAGAGCTTCGATACGTTTAGCCACAAGAAGAGCATCGTGAACAAGGCAACGTGGCTGGACGTGCCATTCCGCTATGCTCCTTACGCAAGCTGGAAGCACAAGTTCGTGCGCATGTTTGTGCATTAGAAAAGGGCGCAGGTAATACGAACAAGTGTTCCTATTACCTGCATTTTGCGTTAGACTACTGTTATGGAGCACGGATGGGCCAACTCCCTTTAGAAGGGATTTGGTATGAACGTAAGCGATGTTATTTCGTTATTGGCGTTGTTGATTGCGGCTATCGAACTCAGTCTGTTTATCGGCCGAATGAAATAGCCGCCCCCGCGTAAGCGAAGACGGCCACTTCTCACGATGAAAACGTGTATCGGAGTTGGCAAGACCCGCGGCAACGGGTGCCATCCGTGTTCCTATCTTATCTGCAAGCGTTCTGTCGCGCAAGCGTTGAGGCAAACGATTGAAGGACGCA
This sequence comes from Collinsella sp., assembly GCA_048254795.1. Classification (GTDB taxonomy): domain Bacteria; phylum Actinomycetota; class Coriobacteriia; order Coriobacteriales; family Coriobacteriaceae; genus Collinsella. The sequence goes on from DBEZQF010000202.1 coordinate 3,152, forward strand.
GACAGGATGTATTTGTGTCCGCACGGGACCGTAGACTTCTCAATAAGGTTACACACCGGTTTATCCGGCCGTTAGAGGAGCTGCTATGTACGAGCCTTCGCGTGTTCTTCTGTCATTTCACATTGCAGGATTTCAGTATGCCGATGGCGCCTTGGTCTTGGGCGATCTTAAAGCGGGCGATAAGCTGACGCTGTGTGCCGAGCGCGATAATCCCCATGACCCTGAGGCGGTTGCGATTTATTACGGCAACACCAAGCTTGGCTATGTTCCGGGAAACGAGGTCGGCCCACTGTCCTTGATGATGTATTACGGCCACGAGGACGTATTTGAGGCCCGCGTGCAACAGGTTGCTCCCGAGTGCAGCCCGTGGCACCAGGTGCGCGTTGGCCTCTATGTGGTGGATGCTCGCTAGTCGGCAAGGGAGGCGGCCATGTTTGATGACGACGACCTATTCAATCTGACAGACGATTCGTTTGAGTGGGATCTGCTACTCGATGACGATGAGTTGGAGCAGGATCGTAGGAAACGGCAGGGCAAGAAAACTCAGGGTGACGCTTCGAAAAAGCAAGACAAACGCCGTCGAGGTCTGTTCGGCGGGCTCTTTGGCTAACCGACGCGCCAGAGCGTCTGTATACTAGGCACGTGTTAGACGCGTTGCGAAATGAGGACACAGACGATGATGTGGTTTACCGCCGACCTGCACCTGGGCGATACGAATATCTTGCACGACATGGATCGGCCGTTTGATTCGGTCGAGGAGATGAACCGCAAGGTCATCGATGCCATCAATGAGTGCGTGGCTTCGGACGACCGCCTCTATATTCTGGGTGACTTTACCTATCGTTTGCCCCTGGCGGAGGCGGTGCGCCTGCGCGAGCGTATCGAATGCCAGAACGTGACGCTCATCCGCGGTAACCATGACGGCGACTGGGAAGATCCCGACACCCCGCAGATTTGGGAAGACGTGCGCGATTACCTGGAGATTGCTCCCGGCTATGCCAAGGGCCATCGTCTGGTGATGAGCCATTACCCCATGCTCAGCTGGAATGGTAAGGCGCGTGGCGCCATCATGCTACACGGGCATATCCACAGCAGAGGAGACCGCACCAACGTGCGCAACCGCGACCGCGAACGCCCTATCTTTCGCTACGATGTCGGTCTCGATGCCAACAAGTACAAGCCCGTAAGTCGGGATCAAATCCTGGGCTTCTTTGGACTGTAATGCTCGAACCACCACACAAACCACCACAAAGGGGACAGGCACCTTTGTGGTGGTTCTGGCGCCGTTGCCATTATGGCGGCGGCGCCTTATTTGTCCGCGCGGCGCGGTAGAGTGTAGCCGGTTGATATTTGCGTCCATCGAGGAGCTGCTATGAACGAGATCAAGTGCCCGCATTGCGGCGAAGTTTTTAAGGTCGATGCATCCGGCTATGCGGATATCGTCAAGCAGGTGCGCGATGCCGAGTTCTCGCGCGACCTGGATGAGCGTGTGAAGGCAGTCCAGCGTGAGGGTGAGCAGGCGCTGGAGCTTGAGCGCTCGCGTTCGACGGCTGCCTTGCAACAGGCAGAGTCTCAGCGCAATGCCCAGCTTGTCGAGCAGAAGAACACTGCGGATCAGAAACTGGCGCAAGAGGTTGCCAAGCGCGATGCTGAGCTTGCCGAGCTGCGCGCTAAGCTCGAGGGCGCTGCCGCAGAGCGCGAGAGTGCAAGCCAGCGCGCGGCGGTTGAGGCACGAGCCAATGCTCAAAAAGAGAATGCCGAACTCCAGCGTGAGATTGATAGCCTGCGTGCGCAGCTTGGGCGCAAAGATGACGAAGCAAAGCTTGCCGAGTCGGCGGCGCGCAACGCTGCTCAAAACGATTTAGCTGCACGCGACGCTCAGATTGCCGAGCTGCAGGCCAGGCTTGCCGCGGCGGACAAGGCCCAGGAGATGGCGCTTGCCGCTGCCGCGGCAGAGTCGCAGCGTGAGCTCGATGCCGCTCGCAGCGAGGCCGAGCGCGCGCTTGCTGACTATCGCGCGAAGGTGCAAGAGAAGTTTTCCGCCGCAAAGGCTCAGTCCGAGCAAGAGGCCGAGGGCCTGCGTGCCCAGCTGCGCGAGCAGGAACTGATGGCAAAAATGAACCTGTCAGAGGCGGTCGCCGCGGCGGAACGAGAGCGCGATGAGGCACGTGCCAAGCTGACGAGCGAGCTGGCGGTGCGCGATTCTCGCGAGGAGCAAGCCAAGGCGGCACACGAACTCGAGCTTGCGCAGGCCAAGCGCGCGAGCGATGACCTGATTCGCTACAAGGATGAAGAGATTGAGCGCCTTAAGGACATGAAGGTCCGCCTGTCCACCAAGATGGTGGGCGAGTCGCTCGAGCAGCACTGCGAGACCGAGTTTAACCGTCTGCGCATGACGGCGTTTCCTAACGCGTACTTC
>DBEZQF010000203.1:0-6678 GCA_048254795.1 Collinsella sp.
GGGACTTGGTATCGATGACCTGATACTTAAGGGTCGAAGATCCTGCGTTGACGACCAGAACGTTCATGTGTCTCCCTACTAACAGGCGGTGTGGCGCCGCCAGGTTACATACGCTTCAATAATAAACCCAAACGCCCTCGCACTCGGGTTTATTGCGTTGATATATAAGTTATCGGTGCCTAAATACGCATGGCCTTTGACTTGTAAGACGAAATAGCGCGGGGATATACACCAAAGAAGAAATCCCGAGCGCGACAAGCAATATGACTCGAATGTCCGCGATGCTGCTCAACGTAGCATTGAACAGATAGAAAAGGATGGCACCCACCGCCACCATCTGGCTTTGAACCGAAATCAGTGAACAGCGCATCGAAGAATCGGCAGCATTTTGAAAAATTGAGTATTTAATTGGAGCAAATAACGAGTAGGCGACCGTCTGCAACACATAGAACACGGGCAGCAAATAGACCGGAGTAAAGGGAATCAAAAATAGAGCAGTCAGGGAAAGGCGCACGATGCCGCAAATACGCGCAAAACGGCCCTTGTCGACATGAGCAATCACACTGGGCACAATAAGCCCCATGGAGGCCGAGGCAAGGAGCTGGACCGCAATGATCACACCCGAAGCGGCGGCATTCATTCCGCGACCCGCAAGCAACAGTGAGAAAAAGTCTTCCAGGGCGACAAAAGCAAATGCTTGAGAACAGTCCATGATGAACGCTGAACGAAGAATGCCGTTACACGCAATAGCGGCACCGATCATCTTCGGGCTAATTCCACGCTCAGGTGTCCCCGCAGTGCCCCCTCTTCGCATCTCAGGAATGCAGACAACGACAACCAGCGTCAACACCATTGCGATGATATCTGCCGAAAGACCAATGAGATATGCACCGACAGACGAAATGAAACCGCCCACGCAAGCGGAGATGGCAAAAGAGGCATAGAAAACAAATCGCTCAACGACATTAAGTCTTACGAGCTGGTCCTGAGAAACGCTGTCAATGTAAATCGCTTCTATGGATCCGCTCACACATGCAACGGCAAAACCCTTGAGAGCAAACGCGCCGATTAAAAGCAGAGGAGAACGGACGAAAAGCAGGGCGGCGTAGTATCCAAGCATTCCCACGACGCCAACGAGACCACTTGTCTTTCGTCCAAACCTATCGGCAATATAGCCAGTGGGAACTTCAAGGATGAACTTGCTCACTTGATATGCAATCATCATGCTAGAAATCGCCACCATCGAGAATCCGACGAATTCAAGGTAAACCGTCAGAAAATACAAAATGGTGCTGAAGTTCGACAGAAAAACAAACGTCATAATAAGCAAAACCGTACGGTTTTTCATGCTCCGCCCTCCAAGAGTCAACAATCTAAATCGGAATCTTGGAAAAGCATGAGGGCAAAGCCGTCAGTCATGTGTTACAAGGCGTCAACATTCACTTGACGACACGAGGCCAAATGGCCTCACGAAGCAAGATGACGCAATAGGTGAAGAAATACCGTCTGGTGTCGATCGGTCCAGGCATTTTGTCGATAGCAAAAGTAGATGGGCAAGGCTACGTCATGCGAACCTTCAATAGAGTACTCGCTCACTTCCGACCCATCTGATGCGAGAGAAGAGCCAGAAAAACCCAATATCAATCCCCCGGCTTGAAGAAACTCAGCCTGCGCTCTGTTTCCGTATTCGACGTCGCGGAAGCGGAAATTAACCAGCTGAGCTTCGGGGCATTGATTGATCGCATTGAGACAGGGCGACAAATTAATGGGAACAGCTAACCTGCCGCCCAGTAACTCACGAACGGTCATAGCACCCACAGATTGATGACCCGCTGGGCACAAAAGAACCTTGAGCTCCTTTTCACCCAAGTATTTCGAAGAAAGGACACTGTCCCTTGGTTCCTCAAATGAGATGGCCGCATCCGAAATGCCAAGCACAAGTGATTCAAAGCATGTAGCCGTTGGCTGATGCCACACATCAAGGTGAATCTGAGGGTGCGAGCTTACAAACGAGTCGTACCAGTTTTCGGAAAAAAGACGCCCCCGCCCGTGAAGACAGGGGACGTAAAGACGAAAGTGGCCGTCGGGCGAAACGCCACCGTTCCCCGATTGGGTGTACTTTTTGAGATCGTCGACTTGTGCCAGGATCACGCGTGCACGACGCGCAAATTCTCTGCCCGCCGGAGACAAAACAGCCTCCCCCGCCAATCGATTGAGCAAAACGATCTGATACTCAGACTCCAGTTTCTTAATTGCCGACGAGACAGCCTGTGGGCTCACGTGAACGGCGCGAGCCGCTTTGCGCACGCCGCCGTAGTTCGCTACCGCTTGAAGGTATTCGAGTTGAGAAAACTGCATAGGTTACTCCAAAGGCAGCCAAGGCGACGGGCCGTGCGTCCTCAGATGAGGTTCTCGCCCAGGTTCTTGCCGCCGAGGACGTGCATGTGGAAGTGCATGACGGTCTGACCGGCGTTGACGCCCTTGTTGGAGATGACGCGGAAACCGTCCTCCAGACCCTTGGCCTTGGCGACCTCCTGGATGGCGTGGGCCATGGCGCCCATGGTCTCGGCGGGCACGTTATCGGCGATGTCACTGTAGTGCTTCTTGGGGATCACGAGCGTGTGGACCGGCGCCTGGGGATTGAGGTCGTCGAACGCGATGACCTGGTCATCCTCGTAGACGACGGTCGAGGGGATCTCGTGGTTGGCAATTTTGCAGAAGATGCAATCACACATGGTTGGTTCCTTTCTCACAGACCAAGGTAATTATATTTGGTCGGGATGGTTAGAACGAAAGGTTGTCGTCGGTGTTGGCGGCTTCGCCGTCGGCGAGCACGTCGTTGCCGTCGACGTCCTTCAGGAGCACCGAGACCTTCTGCTCGGCATCGGACAAGCGGGTACGCAGGCTCTTGAGGAGCTCGACGCCGCGGGTATAGCTCTCAAGCGACTCCTCGAGCTCCATATCACCCGACTCCAAGCTGCGGATGATGAGCTCCAACTCCTGTGAAGCCTGCTTGTACGTAAGCTGCTCGACCGGGGTCTTCTCTGCCATATCTGTTTCCTTTCCTAAAGGTTTATCGCTATGAAACGCGGCCTACTCGACCGTATCGACCGTTGCCGCCACGTTGCCGTCTGCCATGCGCACGCGAATGGCGTCACCGGGCTTAAAGGTCTTGGCGCTCGTGGCCACCCCATCATCGCTGTACGCGATGGAATAACCACGGGCAAGCACCTTGAGCGGCGACAGGGCATCGAGCGAGGCTGCCGCACGGCCCAGGTCGGATGCTGGCTTGTTGAGCATCGTGCGCCCCTGATGCTCCAGGCGGGAGCTTGCGAGCGTGAGCGCATGGCGCTTGCCATCGAGTCCTGAGGTGCTTGCGATCAAGCGCTCGGGCAGACGCTCAAAGTTGGAGCGGAATGTCCCGACCGAGCGTACTATGGCGCCCGACAGGCGATCGGCAGTCAGCGCAAGCTCCGATTCGCGACGCTCGACCATAAATGTGGGGTCGTTGAGGCACGGGCGGCACGCGGCCGCATCGAGCGCATCGCCCAAGCGAGCCGTATAGGTATCCCAGGCACGGCGCCCGCGCTGATCGAGCATTTCCAGATCGACCTGATTCGACCCGATCATCGAAGCCATCGCGGCGCCCAGACGCTGATGGCGCGCCTCGAGCACGTCGGCCAACTCCGTCATAGCCGGCGCCACCGATTCTGCCGCTGCCGTTGGCGTGGAGGCGCGGCGGTCGCTCACCATATCGCAAATCGAGGTATCGGGCTCATGGCCAATGCCGGTCACCACGGGCACAGGACAAGCCGCCACCGCGCGGGCAAGCTCCTCGTCGTTGAAGGTCATGAGGTCCTCAAAGGAGCCGCCGCCGCGCACCAGCAAAATGCAATCCGGCGCCGGCGTAATGGCGGCGGCACGGTGCAGCCCCTCGATTAGCTCTGCCGGTGCGCCCTCGCCCTGGACCTTGGCGCCCACGCAGACGAGCTCGACGAGAGGGTTGCGACGACGCAACGTGCGCTTGACGTCGTCGATTACGGCGCCCGAAAGCGAGGTGACGACCGCCACGCGGGAGCAGAACACCGGGATGCGGCGCTTGCGCGCTTCGTCCATCAGGCCCTCGCGGCGTAGCTTTTCGGCCAGTTGCGCCACTTGTTGACGCAGCAAACCCTCCCCCGCCAGCGAAAACGAGCGAGCGACAAAGCTCATGCGGCCCGTGGCCTTATAGAGATTGAAGCTGCCCTTAAAGCTCACCTGCATGCCGTCGCGCAGATCGAACGTGCGCTTGAGATAGGCGCCCTTCCAAATGATGCAGTCAACGGCGGCCGAATCGTCCTTGATCTGGAAATAGCAGTGACCGCTTCGGGCGTTAGGACCACGAAAACCTGTGACCTCGCCCAGAACGCTCAGCTGCGGAATGGCATCGAGCGCACCGGCGGCGATCTCCACCGCCTGGCTCACGCTGAGCTCCTTGCGCTCCTGATCGTCCGAGCCGTCAAACTCGGCGGAAACAGCATTGCCGGTTAGGTTCCAGCCTGCCACGCAGCCTCCTTTCGTTATCGAGCACAGAGGCTCCGGCCCCGTGCGAAATTAAGTCCAACACATAGTACAGCGCCGCGGGGACACGAATCCCCGCGGCGCCCAGTGACCCAATTTGTTATCGGTTGGAGTTTCTGTTGTAGCGAGCCATAAGGTAGAGCAGCTGAATAATCGAAGTGAGCGCTGCGGCCACATAGGTAAGCGCGGCTGCCGTCAGTACCTTCTTGGCGCCGTTGACCTGCTTGGAGCTCATGCCCGACTGCTCGATGTACGCCACAGCACGTCGGCTGGCGTCAATCTCGACAGGCAACGTAACGAGTTGGAACAGCACACTAAACGAGAAGAAGATCAACGCGAGGGTCGTGAGCCCGGCAATGTTCATAAACAGGCCCAAGAGTAACACGATGGTCCAGGTGTTCTGGGTAAAGTTGACGACCGGCACGAGGGCGGTACGCACTTTCATCATGGCATAGCCGCTTTGACGCTGGGCGGCATGGCCCGCCTCGTGGCAGGCGACGGCAACGCTTGCGACCGAACCGCCCGAACGGTTGGCATCCGACAGATACAGGTTGTTGTCCTGCGGGTTGTAATGGTCGGTGAGCTCGCCAGCGACACCCTTGATACCCACGGCGCTACAACCGTTGGCATCGAGCATGCGGCGAGCGACTGTGGCACCCGTATCGCCGTCCGAGCGAACCTTGGACCAGGTTTTGTACGTCGAGTTGATATAGTTCTGTGCGGCAAGGCCAAGCACCGTGCAGACAAGAACAACCAGCAGGTACAGCGGGTCGATGCCAAAGCCGTATCCATAGTAATAAGGCATGCGAATTCCTCCGAGTCGAGTTACACGTTGGAGGCATTTTACCCACTCAACCGGCTAGGCTTCCCTACAGGAGCTCGATTTTGCCGTCCTTCACCGTCAACCCCATATTGCCGGAAAGCAGATCGTCCAGGCGCGAGCCCACGAGCTCAAAGCGCCAGCCTTCGCGCAGGGGGCTTTGCTCAGGATGCTCGATGTAATCGGCTAGGTCATCGCGCGAGGCAATGACCGAGGTCGCTACGCCCGAGCGCTCGGCAACCAAGCGAATAAGCGCATACATCAGGTCCGTCACGCTTTCCAGCTCCGGCGAAATCTGATGGTGCCCGCGCACCATGAGCGGCAGGCGATCGTGCGGGCAGCTCGCGCCGCGCTTAATGGCCATGAGCGCGCCGTCCACATCGCGCTCCCCCAGCTGATCGGTGCCGCGGATGCTGCGGAACTCCTCAACACGCACGGGATTACGTTTAACCAGGGCCAGCAGCGTATCGTCGGACATGACCCACTTGCGCGGGATGTTGCGCCGCTCAGCGCGGTCCTCGCGCCAGGCTGCAAGCTCGCGCGCGATGCCCAGCTGATGGCGGCTACACGAGTTGATGCGCTTGACCTTGCGGAATGCCTCGTGACGATCGGCACGGTAGTGCGACTCGTCGGCCAGCGGACGCAACTCGTCAAGCACCCAGTCCACCCGGCCCAGCTCGCGCAGGCGGCTCATCATCTCGGTATAGGCGACGATCAGATACTTGACGTCATCGATCGCGTACTCGATCTGCTTATCGGTCAGCGGGCGGCGCGACCAATCGGTCAGCGATTCGGTCTTGGGCAGCGATACGCCGCAAAACGTCTGCACGAGCGCGCCGTAGGAAATCTGCTGGCGCTCGCCCAAAAAGGCGGCGGCCACCTGCGTGTCAAAAATGGGACGCGGCAGCACGCCCACGGTATGGAGCATAACCTCCATATCCTGCGAGCAGGCGTGAAAGACTTTGGTCACGCTCTCGTCGGCCATAAGCTCGGCCAGCGGCGACAGGTCGTCGATCGCCAAAGGATCGACCGCGACGCTCTCGGCAGGGGTGGCAATCTGGACCAAGCACAGGCGCGGGTGGAACGTGCGCTCGCGCAAAAACTCGGTATCGACGGCAATCGCGTCGAACTCGCGGGCGCGTTGGCAAAAGTCGAGCAGAGCCTGATGTGTGGAAATGTACATATCAACCCATCGAATAAGGTTAGGCCCGAAAAACACGGGTAGGATATCGGCATTGCCTTACAACTATACTCGGTTAGTCACAGAACGGGAACGTAAGTATGCGCTGCCTTATCAT
>DBEZQF010000204.1:0-23865 GCA_048254795.1 Collinsella sp.
AAACGGCGGTCACAACCTGGCGTAAGCGTTTGGAACGGATGTCGCCAGCAGCGAATAGACCTGGCGTGCGTGTCGCCATGGATTCATCAGTCAGAATGCCGCCATCAGGCGCCAGATCGACTAAATGCTCAACAAGCTCGGTATGGGGTTGCGTGCCGGTAAAGACAAAAATGCCAAACGAGCCAGGCTCAAATGACTCGGTATGAATTTCCCCGGATGCATTGTCCTTAAAGGCAATCGTCGTTGGCATCGCTTCACCAGAAAGTTCAACAATACTAGTTTGGTACCTAACTGTAATATTGTCCTTTTTGAGTACTTTCTGAACAACACCATCAGGCGCACGAAACTGGTCGCGGCGCAGCACGATGGTCACACTGCTGGCAATATCTGACAGGAACAGAGCCTCCTCGCAGGCAGCATTGCCGCCGCCGATGACAAAAACCTGTTTGCCGCGGAAGAACATACCGTCACATGTTGCGCAATATGAAACGCCACGACCGCGATACGTATCCTCGCCAACAAAACCAGCAGATCGCGGCGTGGCACCCATGCAAGCGATAACGCTCGAGGCCAGCGTATCGCCCATATCGTGATGCACCGTAAACAGCGCTGCATCGGCATCGTAATCGATACCCGTAACCATGCTCCATGTAACCTGCGCTCCCAGCCCCTCTGCATGTTGCTGAAAACGCTCGCCGAGTTCGGCGCCACTCAAGAGCGGAATGCCCGGATAGTTCTCGACCTCATTGGTCGTGGCGATCTGTCCACCCGACATGCCCTGTTCAATCACGGTCGTCGTCAGGTTGGCACGCGCAGCGTAAATGGCGGCAGCATAGCCCGCGGGGCCTCCACCGATAATCGCAACATCAATCGGCTGATCGGTAGTCATGAAGAATCCTCTCGTCGAAACGTTGTCGTTCTTTGCGCTCATACCCAAATTTACGTGAACATGACACTCATGCACTACAATGATAAATCGCGTAACAAAGCTGAAGGGGAGTTATCGATGGATCAAACGCAGACGAGCAATAGCGCTCCCCTGCCCATGCAAGCCACTCCCCAACCGGAGCAAATGACCGTTTTACCTGCACAAAAACCCCTGGTAACCATTGTGCACGCATCAGTTGGATCGGGCCACAAAGCCGCCGCCAACGCGATTGCACAAGCATTTGACCTTATCCGCGGCACCAAGGGAATCCCTGAGGATATTGAAATTGAAGTGCTCGATATCCTTGATTTTGGACGTATTAAATTCGACGGCAATAAGACCGCGGCTTCTTTTACGGGAGCCACACGCCCCATTTACGACCTGACCTGGCGATATACGCTTACGGGGCATCTTCTCTGGGGTGGCGGCACGGCATGGTCGCGAATTATGTTCCCCGCCTTCAACGAATATATTCGTCGCCGCAGGCCTATAGCCGTGGTCGCAACGCACATCACAGCAGCCAATGTTGCCGTGGGTGCCCGCGTTATTACGGGTATCGATTATCCGGTCATCTGCGTACCAACAGACTATGAAGTCGAAGGCTTTTGGCCCCACAAGGACACCGACCTGTTCTGCGTGGCCAACGAGTTTATGGCCGAAACGCTGCGCCCCCGCAAAGTTCCCGAGTCAAAGATCCGCATAACGGGCATCCCCATCCGAGCCGGTTTCGATTCAAATTACGATCGCGAGGAAGAGCTGAGCAAGTTCAATCTCCCCATAGACAAAACCGTCGTATTGGTGATGGCCGGCGCCAGTTTGCCCCAACCATACGTGCGTTTCCGTGCCGCGATGGACCACACGCTCCCCTTCTTACGCAGCTTTGAGGACATGCACTTTGTCTTTTTACCGGGCAAGGATAAGGAATACGCCAACCGACTCAAAACGCTCTTCGACGCCATGAAGCTCGACAACGTGACGGTACTGGACTACGTAGATGACATGGCGGCCCTCATGCACGGCTGCGACCTGGCAATCCTCAAATCAGGCGGACTCACGGTCACCGAGTGCCTGTGCGCTCATCTGCCGATGATCCTGCTGGGCAAATCATACGGTCAGGAAAAGGCCAACACCACGATGCTTACCGGCATGGGCGCCAGCATGCACGTCACCACCGCACGCGAGCTCATCGTGACGCTTCGTCACCTGCACGACCACCCTGAGTCGCTCAAAGCGCTACTCATCAACGGCGAAGTACTACGCCGCCCCCACGCAGCCGAGGACATCGCCATCGCAACCATGGAGCTAGTAGGCAAACCCCAAAAGCGCAAACGAGCCTTCTGCCGCTTCTACTGGGGCGGAAAGCCCGCGCATATCCGCTAGTCGAATGTCCGCCGCTCTGCCGGAGCCGCCCTTATATCATTCCATGCTCAAACATTCTCGCTTCGCTGCGAAACTGCGCGTGGAACGATATAAGGGCGGCTCCGGCAGAGCGGCTGCGTTTACTTACTAGCAGCTACTTCGGTATCCCCTCCATTAGAACCTGCAAAGGTAAAACAGGAAAATATACATACAGTAAGCCGATGCGACAAAGGGACAGCCCCTTTGTCGCATCGGCTTACTAGAAAAGTAAATATTGTTTCAAGCGAGTGGCCGCCCGCCCGGGGCTTACCTATATCGTTCCACGCGCAGTTTCGCAGCGAGCGAAGCGACGCGAGAATGTTTGAGCATGGAATGATATAGGTAAGCCCCGGGCGGGAGGGATACGAGCGCCCCTAGGCGACGCCGCTGGAGCCGAAGCCTCCGTTGCCTCGGTCGGTTTCGTCTAGTTCTTCTACTTCTATGAGGTTGACCGTGGGGACTTCTTGGATGACGAGTTGGGCTATGCGGTCGCCTTTGTTGATTTGGATGTTGTTGGAGGGATCCAGGTTGATGAGGATAACCTTGAGTTCTCCTCGGTAGTGGGCGTCGATGAGGCCCGGCGTATTGACTATAGACAGGCCCTGCTTGATGGCCAAACCGCTTCGGGGCTGGACGAAGCCGGCGTAGCCATCGGGCAGGGCGATGGCCAGCCCAGTAGAGACCAGACGGCGTTCAAAGGGCTTCAGAATGCAGTCCTCGTTGGAGCGCAAATCCAAGCCGGCATCGGTGGGATGGGCGTATTTGGGAAGCTCGACGGTGGGGTCGAGACGCTTTATGTTGACGGTAATGTTGGACATGGAATCACCTTAGCTTGTCGAGCTCTTGCAGAAACTCATCGACGTCTTTGAAATCGCGGTAGACCGAGGCAAAGCGGATGTACGCCACCTTGTCGATCTTGGCCAAGCGCTTGAGTACCATGTCACCCAACTCATGGGACGTAACGGCCGTCAGCGTGCGAGAGCGCAGCTCGACCTCGATGTCATCGATAATCTCATTGAGCTTCTTAGTGTCGATATCGCGCTTGATAGTGGCGCGCATCAAGCCGACGAGCAGCTTATTGCGATCGAACCGCTGCTTGGTTCCGTCCGACTTAATGACCTCGATTGGGTCTTCGCATCGTTCGAACGTTGTAAAGCGATAGTTACACGAGCAACATTCGCGGCGACGCTTAATGGTGTTATTTGACTCCTGCATACGGGAATCAACGACGCGGGTATGTGCCTTGCCGCATTTGGGACAGCGCATGGTACCTCCTCTTAAACGATAACAAGGGTACCATGCGCAGCGCGATAATGATTACGAACGAGCAGGAACCTTAAGATGCGCACCGGCGGCGAGCGAACCATGCTCCAGATGATTGACGTTACGGATCATGCCGGAAGTCTCTTGCGTGGAAAGGCCTTCGATTGGATATTCCTCGGCAAGCGACCAAAGAGAATCACCAGACTGAACGCGAATGGTCTCATAGGTAACGTTGGAAACGGACTCGGCATACGCGGCGTGACGAGCGCTAAAGACCGACGTAGCGAGGACAAAGAAGAGCGTAAGCGCAACGGCAACGGCGACAATCGTCGGAACCTTCAGGGCAACGCGGCCCGGCGCGGCTACAGCCTGCTGATTGCGAGCAGGCTTTACGGTCAAAGGCTGAAAGCCGGAGCGGCCACCCTGAACAACCGTAAAAGTGTATTCTGCAGACGTCTCGAGCTTAAGGGCGAGGTTTCCCTGGACCATATTCGTTGCGTTCATCATGTTCTCCTCTCGCGTGTTTTGCTGAGAACAGTTTTATCAAGCCGCGCGGACAAAAATGTCTAGCGCGAGAACGAATGTTCGGTTATTATTATCTTCGAACAGTTGTTCCTGTCAAGCAAAATTCGAACATTTGTTTGACATGGGTAGAGAGGATGCCCTGATGGCTCGCAAAATTACCAAGCGTCAGCAGCAAATTTACGACTTCATCAAGGAATATCAGCAGGAGAAGGGTTATCCGCCCAGCGTGCGCGAGATGGCTTCTGCCGTGGGCCTTTCCTCCCCCAGCACCGTGCACGCCCATCTATCTGCCCTGGAGGCGCGCGGGCTACTCAAGCGCGATGCCACCAAACCGCGCGCTCTGGAACTCTTTAACGAGGACGGTTCCTCTGTCTCAATTTCTAAATCTGACGAGACCACCGCACCTCGCGGAACGGTCTCACTACCGCTCGTTGGTCGCGTCGCGGCTGGGATTCCCATTCTGGCCGAGCAGAATATCGAAGACACATTTACTATCCCGACCGAAATCGCCACTGATCAGGGTTCCTTTATCCTTGAGGTGCATGGGAGCTCAATGATCAATGTCGGTATCTTCAATGGCGATTACATCATCGTCCGTGAACAAAAGAGTGCCATGAACGGCGAAATTGTCGTGGCTATGATTGATGGTTCAGCGACCGTCAAGACGTTCTACAAGGAGCAGGGACGCGTACGCCTGCAGCCTGAGAATGACACCATGGAGCCTATCTATGCAACGAATCCCGTTATCTTGGGCAAAGTCGTCGGCTTGATGCGCCGGTTCTCGTAATGCAAAAACGCATCACCATCTTTGATACCGTCCGCGGGTTTACGATGATTTCAATGGCAGGTTTTCACGCTTGCTACGATCTCGCGTACCTGTACGGTTGGGATATGCCCTGGTTTACACAGACCGTCTTACAAGACATCTGGCGTGCCAGCATCAGCTGGGTATTCTTGTTTATCGCGGGTTGGATGTGCACGCTCTCACGCAACAATATCAAACGTGCCGCCAAATACGCCTTAGCAGCACTCGTCGTCTGGTTGGCAACAACACTTGTCTCAGTAGACGATTCGGTTAATTTTGGCATCATCTACTGCATGGGCGCATGTACCGGCATCGTGGCGTTGACCGATCCCGTCCTTAAGAAGATATCGGCGAGATGGGGCATGTCCCTATGCCTTGTGTTGTTCGCCCTCACCTGGAGTATCCCTCAAACGATCTATCCTGTCCCCTACCTGGCGTGGCTGGGATTTCCGAGCCCTGGGTTTGTTTCAGGTGATTACTACCCCATCATCCCGTTTTTCTTTATGTATCTTGCAGGATACTTCGCCGCACACATAGCGCAGGGAATCGATAAGACCGTCCCAAGCTGGGCCTACGCCAATCCCATCCCGGCGCTCGCCAGCCTTGGACGTCACGCACTCCCCTTTTATCTACTGCATCAGCCCACTATTCTGGGCTTTTTGGAGCTCGTCTACTCGGTGCGATAACGCTTGAGCCGCGGCGCGATACGAGCCGGCAGCTTCGCAACAATACGAACGCCGCCCTCAAGATATTCCTCGTGCAAAAGGGTTCCCTGTTCATGCACCAGCGTGATGAGGGCGCCCTCGCGATACGGGATATCAGCGGAGAGCAACACATCGGTGGCAGCCGCCTCACGAGCAATACGGTCGACGAGATCGTCGAGTCCCTCGCCCGTCTGGGCCGAGAACAGCACGGCCTCGGGATAGCGACGACGGAAACTCAATCGATCAACGCTATCGAGAAGATCGATTTTATTGAACACCGTAAGCGTCAAACGCTCGCCGGCACCGATCTCGTCAAGAACGCGATCGACTGCCTCGAGCTGGCGCTCGTAGTCCTCGTCAGAGGCATCCACAACTTTAAGGATCAGATCGGCACCAAGAACCTCAGACAGCGTGGACTTAAAGGCATCAACGAGACCATGCGGTAGCTTTTGAATAAAGCCAACGGTATCGGTAATCGTCATGCCGCGACCGCCGGGCAGGCGATACGAACGCGTCGTCGGGTCGAGCGTAGCAAACAGCTTGTCCTGCGAAAGTACCGTAGAGCCGGTCAGGCGATTAAGCAACGTCGATTTACCGGCATTGGTATAACCGGCTAACGCGACGCGAAACGCCGGTGACTCAATGCGGCTCTTGGACTGGACATCGCGACGCTGTTCAACCTGCTTGAGCTCACGACGAAGCGCAGCGATCTTATTACGAATGAGGCGACGGTCGACCTCGAGCTGACTTTCGCCCTGACCAAAGCGTGAACCGATGCCGCCGCGCGTCTGCTCCTTGGCAAGATGGCTCCACATACCGCGCAGACGAGGCAACAGATATTGAAGCTGCGCCAGCTGTACCTGTAGGCGTCCCTCACGCGTCTGAGCATGCAGGCCAAAGATATCCAGGATCAGTGCTGTACGATCGATAATCTTTACCGGCTCGCCCACGGCTTTCTCCAAATAGGATTGCTGCGAGGGCGATAAATCGTCGTCGAAGATAACAACATCGACATCCATACGATGCACGAGCCCGCAAAGCTCCTCAACCTTACCGGAACCGATAAACGATTTTGGATACGGCTTAACCAGACGCTGTGACAAACGCGCCACGCACTGGGCGCCAGCCGTATGGGCCAGGCGCTCAAGCTCGTCAAGCGAACGATCGAGCGGCCATGCATTGTCACGCCACTCAACACCAACTAAAATGGCACGCTCGGGCTCGGGTGCCGTGGGAACAAGGGGGAAACGGGCCATTAGGCAGCCTCAATACGATGCAGGATGTCCTCAACGACCTCATCGATCGTAAACTCGTCCATATCAAACCACACGATACGGTCATCGCGCTTAAACCACGAAAGCTGACGTTTGGCATAGCGACGCGAACGCATCTTGATGAGTTCGCGAGCCTCATCCATAGAAATCACGCCATTGAAAGCATCAATGATCTCTTTATAGCCAATTGCCTGCATCGAAGTCAGGGCATCTCCCAGCCCCTGGTCCATAAGACCGCGAACCTCATCAACAAGACCCTGTTCAAACATCAGATCGACACGCAGGTTAATGCGCTCGTAGAGCACCTCGCGATTACGCGTCAGACCAAACCATAGAGCATGATAATGCTCGCGCGGAACACTAAACTGACTTTTTTGCTGTGCATAGGAGATACCATCATCATGCATCTCGAGCGCACGAATCACACGGCGCACGTTATGGGGATGAATAACAGCAGCCGATTCTGGGTCGCGCTCGGCAAGCAGGGCATGCAGTTCTTCCTCGCCAATACGCTCGGCAAGCTCCTGATAGCCCACACGGCGATCGTCCTCAAGTTCACCCGAGGGAAAGTCCATCTCATCGAGGGCAGCCTTGAGATATAGCCCCGTACCTCCGCAAAAAACCGGCAGACAACCCGAACCAATGAGACGTTCAACATGCGCGCGAGCGTCAGCCTGATAAAGCGCAGCAGAATATGCCACACCCGGCTCTACAATGTCGACGAGACGCAGCGGCGCCGTACACTCATCGGGCGTCATCTTTGCGGTACCGATGTCCATGCCACGATAGATTTGCATCGCATCGCACGACAGCACTTCGGACGAAAGACGAGCGGCCAAACGGTCGGCAACATCACTCTTACCAACCGCCGTCGGACCGACGATCGCAACGGCGGAAAGACCTGCCCCGGAAGAAACCATTAGCGCGGCTCGCCCACAACGGAGCCGGACAAATACCAGGTCTTGGCAACGTCAACGTCAACATCAACGATCTTGCCAACAAGCTGATCGATGCTGTAACCCTCGGGGATAGGCGCATGCACGGTCTGATTCTTGGGACTCTTGCCCAGCAGGACCGCGTCGTTCTTTTTACTCGTTCCCTCAATGAGCGCCGGAACCACAGTATGAAGTTCACCCTGGTTATACTCATGTGCCGTGGTCTCGATAACCTTAACCAGGCGGTTGAAACGCCCGAGAATAACCTCATGCGGCGTAGGATCGTCAATCTCTGCGGCCGGGGTACCGGCGCGCTTGGAATAGATGAAGGTATAGGCCTGGGCATAGCGGACCGTCTCGGCAAGTGAAAGCGTCTGCTCAAAGTCTTCTTCAGTCTCGCCCGGGAAGCCAACGATAATGTCAGTCGAGAGCGCGATATCGGGCATGCGGTTGCGAATGCGATCGACCAGGCCCAGATAGTCCTCGCGTGTATAACGGCGATTCATCTCTTTGAGGATCCGCGTCGAACCTGACTGGACGGCCAGGTGCAGCTGCGGCATAACAGCAGGCGTCTCGGCCATGGCGTCGATGGTCTCGGGCAGCAGATCCTTGGGATGCGAAGACGTAAAGAAGATGCGCTCCACACCCGTATCGCCCACGGCACGCAGCAAATCGGCAAAACGCGGCTTGCCAAACAGATCGCGACCATATGAGTTAACGTTTTGGCCCAGCAGCGTAATCTCACGCACGCCCTGGCGCACCAAACCGGTCACCTCGTCGACAATCTCCTCGAAGGAGCGGCTCTTTTCGCGACCGCGCACGTACGGAACGATGCAATAGGTACAGAAATTATTGCAGCCCGTCATGATGGGCACCCAAGCGTGATACTGGGTCTCGCGATGCCACGGCATGCTCATGGCATCCGTATCCTCATGCTCATTGGTGCGGATATGATGCTTGCCATCAAGGAACGCCTCGGCAATGAGCTCTGCCACATGTGCGATGGAATGCGTACCAAAGATGACATTGACGTTATCGACGTTGGTGAGCAGGCCCTCGCCATCGCGCTGCGCGATGCAACCACCAACGGCAACCACACGCTTGCCCGAAGGCGAAGGCGGCAGGCTTTTACAGGAATTGCACTGGCCGAACAGGCGAGTATCGGCGGCCTCACGCACACAGCATGTCATGAAGACAACGATATCGGCATGCTCGGGATCGAGCGCCATGAGACAGCCATACGAATCAAGCAGACCGCTCACGCGCTCGGAATCGTGCTGATTCATCTGGCAGCCAAAGGTGCGGATAAAGTAGGTTTTACCGGCAAGAATATCGCGTACGGAACGCTGGTCCATGTGCATAAGTCCTAACGATGGAAGGGAGGCGAATCGAGGCAAGCAGAAGCTATGCCACAGGCTTAACATCATCCATGACGACGTTATCCATAGCAGCCCGATTGATCTGGTGAACGTAGATAGAAAGGCGGATAGCCGTGCGCGACTCCCCGTTAATGAGGATGTCGGAGAACACGGGCGCACAGGAAATATCAAAACCGGTTGGAATCAAAAAACCGCGCGCGATAGCAACGGCCTTAATGGCCTGGTTGACAGCACCGGCACCGACACACTGGATGTTGACGGGCACACCATCCTTGACCATGCCGGCGATGGCGCCGGCAACGGACGCGGGCGATGATTTGCTTGATACCTTCAGGCAATCCATGAAGAAACTCCTGCGTTTAAAAGTACGTTTTAACTGCAATAACTGTATCGTACCGAGTGGACTCGGTAAAGGCACTATTCCTCTTTGGCAAGATCGAATGTCACGGTGATTCGATCACGCGAAACGCGAATCTTTGGGTCGCCGCAAAGGTTGAGATAGTACCGGGCGGCAAGGTCATTAAAGTCGCGCTCCACAGCACGCGAAAACTGTGCCATGTCATCCTTGGCAATACGTAGCCCACGACGATCCTTCGCGAGATCGACAGGAGCCGGCGCATGCGAGGATGAGTCACGCTCGCGCAGCAGACGCGCAGTCACACCGCGAACGGGCTTAATCTGCCCTGCCAAAATGCGATGGGCCGTGCGCTCGGACATTTCAAGACCCAAACCCGAACAAATACGGATAAAGTCCTCGGCATCAGAGGCAAGGCCTAGACGATCAACAACCGGAAGCTCGCTCTCGTCATCAATGAACAGGAGACGCGACGTATCGAGCCGACTTGACGCCTGAGCATAAAGGGTCGCGGCAATCTCAGACGGAGAACCAAGATAGACATCGCAACCACGCAACTCCTCGAGCGCAAACTCACAAGCAGCGCGAATAATATTATGCGGGCCCCGAGCACAGACATAACGTCCGTCCTCATCCTTGACGGCCTGGGGCCAGCTGGACTGATCGGCACGCTCACTGAGGCGGTCGGCCGCAACGCTCACCTTAAAGGCTGAACCAAGATCGACACCGGACGTGACCACACGGGCCTCGTCGGTGTTCTGCTTGATCGAAAACAATGCCATGCCACGACCGTGAACGCCCCAACGGTCCATCTTCATGCTCTCGAGCTTGGAGGTAACACGGGCATCGAAGATTCGCTCTTGCATATCTTGCGGAACGCCCGAACCGTTATCCAGAAAGACAAGCGTGCGGACGCCATCTTCCTTGGTCGTAGCGAGATAGACTTTGTCGGCGCCAGCATCGCGAGCATTACGGAGCATTTCAATGACGATATCCTCGACATGCTGAATGTCGTGCTTTGCCTGGCGCCTCTCGGCCTCCGAAACGCGGAGGCGGACATAACCCTCGCCAAGGTTCTCCTCGACGCGAAGGTTGCCCTCCCCCGACATCGACGCGATAAATGAGATGAGCTCGTTCGCGTCGCTCATGTTATTTAGCGATATCGACAGCGCGGCTCTCGCGAATCACGACGACGCGCACCTGACCGGGATACTCCATCTCTTCCTCGATCTGATGGGCGATATCGTGAGCCAGGACCGTGGACTGGGCATCGGAGATCTTGTCCGGCTGAACCATGACGTGGACCTCGCGACCAGCCTGCATGGCATAGGTACGCTCGACGCCATCATGGGAGTTGGCGATCTCCTCGAGCTTCTCAAGACGCTTGATGTAGTTCTCGGCAGACTCGCGACGGGCACCGGGGCGAGAGGCAGAGACAGCATCGGCGGCCTGTACCAGGACATCGAGCACCGTGTTGGGGTCGACGTCGGCATGGTGAGCCTCGATAGCGTGGACGATAACGGGCTTCTCGCCATAACGGCGGGCAAGCTCGGCGCCGATGACGGCATGCGGGCCCTCGACGTCATGGTCGATTGCCTTGCCCAGGTCGTGCAGCAGGCCGGCGCGCTTGGCGGTCACAACGTCCAGGCCAAGCTCGGAAGCCATCACGCCGCACAGGTCAGAGACTTCGAGGGAGTGCTGAAGCACGTTCTGACCAAACGAGGTACGGTAGCGCAGGGCACCAAGGGTCTTGACGATCTCGGGATGCAGGTCGTGGATGCCGGTATCGAAGGCAGCCTGCTCGCCAGCCTCGCGCACGCGCTGCTGAACCAGGTCGGCAGCCTTGTGATACATCTCCTCGATGCGGGCGGGGTGAATGCGGCCGTCGGCGATGAGGTTCTCGAGGGCAACACGGGCGGTCTCACGACGGACCGGGTCGAAGCTCGAAAGAACGACAGTCTCGGGCGTGTCGTCGATCACGAGGTTGACGCCGGAAACCTGCTCGAAGGTCCGGATGTTGCGACCCTCGCGACCGATGATACGGCCCTTGAGGTCATCAGAGGGAATGTGCACGGAGGTAACGGTGACCTCGGCTGTGTGGTCGGCAGCGCAGCGCTGAATCGCCAGGGACAGAATCTCCTGGGCGGTCTTGTGGCACTCGGCGCGAACCTGCTGCTCGGACTCGCGAATGATCGTGGCAGCCTCGTGGGTGACCTCGCCGCGAACCTTATCGAGGAGCTCCTTGTGGGCGTCCTCGCGGGTAAGGTCGGCAATACGCTCGAGCTCGGAGGTCTGCTTTGCGCAGAGCTCCTCGAGCTCACGGGAGCGCTTCTCGACCTGACCGGCCTGGCTGGACAGCTGATGCTCGCGCTTGTCGAGAGCGTCGTTGCGGCGATCGAGGGATTCCTCGCGCTGCATCACGCGGTTCTCGAGCGTACGAATCTCGTTCTTACGCTGCTTGTCCTCGGCCTCGACCGCCTGCTTGTTCTTGATGATTTCCTCTTTAGCCTCGAGCAGAGCCTCTTTTTTGAGGGTCTCGGCCTGACGCTTAGCATCACCGATCAGGGACTCAGCCTGTGCGTGTGCCGACTGAATCTTTTCGTCGGCCTCGTGAAGACTACCCTGCTTGGCGGTGCGCATGAAGGCAATGGCGGCGATGGCACCCAAAACGATGCCAACGAGCGCTGCGATGATAGGCATGCTCACTCCTTTTTATGGATTCGTTACACAACAAAGCGAACCATCCTTACGAACGGCTCGCGACATTTGAGTAATATGGGCGCAGCTTATGCGGGTCGGATACAGATAAACATATAAACAAACTCATCACAGATGAGCACATATCACAAAGCAAATGACAGTGTTTATCGTACGTTGAACCACAACAACTGTCAAATAAATGGCCCCAGCACGGCGGCTAAAACGCGGTGAACGGCAGGACCACAAAACGCATATGCCTAAACCGCACATTCCTCGCATTCGGCATCGAGGCGTGCCTTAACGGCATCGGCGGCGATGTGATACGAGAAGCCCTTGCCCATCAAAAACCGAACCAGTTTTTCGAATCCGCGCGTCTCTGGAACACGTCGCTTGGCGAGCAGGGCTGACGCACGCGCCAAATCGTCTTCGACGGCAAAATATTCCTCGGGATAACCGGGAATGTCATCGAGCACGACATGACGACGCTTGAGCTCGGTCTCGATTTTGCGCTGTCCCCAACCACGCCGTTTGCGTTCCTCGATAAAGTACGAGCAAAAGCGGTTCTCGTCTAAAAAGCGATACTCGGTGGCGCGCTCGACGGCGAAATCAATCGCTGTCTGGTGAAAGCCGTAGCAAGCCAGCTTGTCACGGACCTCACCCGTCGCATGGTCGCGGCGCGATAACATCTCGGTCACCATGGTAAGTGCACATTTACGCTCGATGAGCTGCACCGCCTCACGAAAGTTGTCCCAATCACAGGGAAGATCTGGGCGGTTTTTGACATACAGGCGCGCGACCCGCACGGGAATCCAAATAGAACGCTCAAAACCGCCCTCAAGCTCACAATCGATATGTGCGCAAGGCTTTTTGGACGCATACCCGCTCGAGAACGAGGAGGCCGCCTTCTTATCGGGAAAGACGACCGTGGCCTCGGTCACCGTATACGACATGAGCGTAACCGCTACTCGTCGTCATCATCGAGCATGGCGGAACCATCGATGGCGTAAAGCTCGTCAAACTCCTCAGGCGCAGGCTGATCGGTCAGCTCGACCTCGGACGGAGCATCGTCATCAAACTCAAGTCCGCAGGCAAGGCGGACCTTATGCTCAATCTCGTCGGCGCAATCGGGGTGTTCGCGCAGGAAAGCCTTGGCGGCCTCGCGACCGTTGCCGAGCTTGTCCTCGCCATAGGCAAACCAGGAGCCCATCTTCTTGCAGATGCCGCACTCGACAGCCATGTCCAGAATCGAGCCTTCCTTAGAGATGCCCGTACCGTACATGATGTCGAACTCAGCAGAACGGAACGGAGCTGCCACCTTGTTCTTAACGACCTTGGCTCGCACGCGGTTACCGATAACCTCGTCCTTAAGCTTAATGCTGTCGATACGGCGAATGTCGATACGCACCGAAGAGAAGAACTTAAGGGCGCGGCCGCCCGTCGTAGTCTCGGGGTTGCCGAACATGACGCCAATCTTCTCACGCAGTTGGTTAATGAAGATGCACGTCGTGTTGGACTTGGACAGCGAGCCGGCGAGCTTGCGGAGCGCCTGGCTCATCAGGCGAGCCTGAAGACCGACCGTAGTGTCGCCGATCTCTCCCTCGATCTCGGCACGCGGGGTCAGCGCGGCGACGGAGTCGACGACGATGGCATCGATGGCGCCGGAGCGCACGAGCATGTCAACAATCTCGAGCGCCTGCTCGCCCGTATCGGGCTGGGAAATGAGCACCTCGTCGATATCCACGCCGATGCGCGCGGCATACGTGGGATCGAGCGCGTGCTCGGCATCGATAAATGCAACAACGCCACCCATTGCCTGGGCCTCGGCCAAGATCTCGAGCGAAAGCGTCGTCTTACCGGAGGACTCGGGACCGTAGATCTCGACGATTCGGCCGCGCGGCACACCGCCGATACCCAGAGCGGCATCGAGTGCCAGAGCGCCCGTAGGGATGGCCTCGACCTCGAGCTCGGGGCCACCGTCGCCGTACCTCATGATGGAACCCTGGCCGAATTTCTTCTCGATCTCGGCCTTGGTGGTGGCGATCATCTCATCGCGCTCTTTACCCGTCGTGCGAGCATGAACGGTACGTACGGGACCTGAATTCTTGGCCATGAATAGCCCTCCTCTTAACAACCTGCATCGATAATAAACGAACGGCTGTTCGTGGTCAACCGTTCAGATAAATCATATGCAGCCGACCTTTCCAAAACCCAACCAAACGCCGACCAAACACTGACCAAATGCTTGACCACAAAGGACCAAAAATGAACAAGGCAGGCAAAAATACACCCATGAACAGCACAAACGCTAAATTCTTCTGAGGTCCCTATCTCCACAATTAAGGGGCCCGGAGGCCCCTTAAAACACGTCTATTCCATAGAGTTGAGCACAAGGGCAATGCGTCCCAATGCCTCCGCGACCGCATGGGCACGAACACACGAACGGTCGCCCTCATAGTGGCAGCGCACAGAGTCCACGACCGGCACGCCCCCATCGGCGGAGCGATACGCCCAGCCAATATAGAAAGTGCCCGCCGGATCTTCCTCAGTGCCACCGCCGGGGCCGGCATAACCCGTTGCGCTCACTGCAATATCGCTCTGGTACAGCTCCAGCGAACCCGCCGCCATCTCGCGCGCGGTCTGATGCGACACCGCGGTATAGCGGTCGAGCGTCTCCTGCTCAACACCAAGAACGCGATGCTTGATCTCATCGCAATAGGTCACCGCACCGCCACGCAGCACCGCCGAGGCGCCCGGGATATCGGCAATCGTCGAGGCGATCATACCCGCCGTCAGCGACTCAGCCGTCGAAACCGTCACGCCCCGAGCGCTCGCGCGCTCGACAATATCGCGCGCCAGCTCCTCGTTATGTGCGGAAATCTGCTCAAAAGAGTCCGTCATACCCACCAGGACCTAGACCGAAAAGACGATCTTGCGGCAGTTCCAGAAGTACTGGGCGCCCGAGATAACGGTCAGGACAACGGCAACGGCGTACAGGAAGCGCGACACCGAGTAGATGCCGAGCGTCAGCGCCACCGGGCCAAGGTGCAAGCCGGCCATCGCAAAGACGCACAGATAACCGCAGATGGAGACCATCGTGGTCGCCGTCTTGTACTTGCCGAGCTTATCGGCCGCAACGACCACACCAGCAGCACTCGCGACCATGCGAAGAGCGCTCACCAGCAGCTCGCGGAACAGGATAATGAACACGGACCACACGGTCACCGCGCCAAAATCCAAGAACAGCAGCAGGGCCGAGAACACCAGCAGCTTGTCCGCGATGGGGTCCAAGAACTTGCCGAAATCGGTGATCTCGTTGCGCGAGCGCGCCAGATAGCCGTCGACCTTATCGGTGCACGACAGAATCACGTACAGAATAAAAGCGGCGGCGGCGAGCGGGCCGTCGAAGGTGCTCCAATCCGTACCGGCAACACTCGTGTGAGACAGCGCCGACACAATCATGAACACCGGGATAAAGACGATGCGCACGCACGTCACGATATTGGCGGGCGTCCAAACACTCGTCAGTTCCTTATTGCTCTCGTTTGCCACGACGCTCTCCTACTCCACAACATGGCCGATAAGCTCATAGCAGAAGCTATCGGTAAACTCGACAGTCAGAATATCGCCCACGGACGCCTCGCTGGCGTCCAAGTGCACAGCGCCATCGGAATCGGGCGCCTGGAACCAGGCATGGCCGATCAGCTCGGCGCCGTCCTCGGTCTCTTCGATACCGTCGACGATCACCTGGGCGCGCTCGCCCACATGTGCGGCGGTAGCGGCAAAACCGAGCGACTCGGCCAGATCCATGGCCTCCTGGGCGCGCTCAAGCTTGACCTCTTCGTCGACCTGACCCTCCATCTTGGCGGCCAGGCTGCCTTCCTCACGCGAGTAGGCAAAGACACTCGTGTAGTCGAAGCCGACGGTGTCCATAAAGTCGATGAGGTCGCGGAACTCGTCGTCGGTCTCGGTCGGGAAGCCGACCATGGCCGTGGAACGGATCACGATGCCGGGGATACGCTCACGCAGATCGCGGAACAGATCCTCGAGCTCTTGACGCGAACCGGAGCGACGCATGGCCTTAAGGATGCGCGCGTCACAGTGCTGCACGGGGATATCGATATAGGGCAGCACCTCGGGCGTATCGCGAATCGTATCGATAAGCTCGTCGGTCATGCCCTCGGGCTGCAGATAGAGCACGCGGACCCAGACGTTGTGCGGGCGCACGGCCTCGGCGACGGCACGCAGCAGCTGCGCCAGATTGCGCGGCGAGCCCTCGGTGACGTCCTCGTCGGCAAAGTCGGTACCCCAGATGCCCGTGTCCTGGCCAATCAGCACAATCTCGCGCACGCCGCCGGCAACCAGGTCGCGCACCTCGGAGATAATGCTCTCGGCATTGCGCGAATGATAGCGACCGCGAATATAGGGGATCATGCAGAAGCTGCAGAAACGGTTGCAGCCATCGGAAATCTTGACGTAGGCAACGGCGCCCTCGACGGTACGCTTGACCTGCGGGATATAGGCTGCGATCTCACGCTCGACACCCAGCACGCCATCGATGACCGCCACGATGCCGTCCTCCTCGTCGGCCTTCACAAAGGCAGCGACCTCGGGCAGCTCGTCAGGCAGGTCGTCGCCATAGCGCGACGGCACGCAGCCGCACATAACGATGGGGCAAGAACGAACGCCGTCCTGAACCTCGTTGGCGAGCTCGAGCGTGGTCTCGATGCTCTCGGACGTTGCGGAGGCGAGAAACGAGCATGTATTGACGATGGCGATATCGGCATCCTGCGGGTCGAATGCCTCTTCGTAGCCCGCGGCGGTCAAAAGAGAACGCATGCGGTCGGTGTCAACCTCGTTCTTAGCGCACCCGAGGGTGATGTAGAGCACGGAGCCCAACGGTGTATCCATGTTGGAGAGCGGTCCTTTCGAATGATATTAGCGGTAGTTGGTGAACTGTAGCGGCTGGCCGTAGTCCTGGTCGCGCAAGAACTGGATCACGGTCTGCAACGCGTCCTTCGAAGCAGAGGAAACACGCAGCTTGTCGGCCTCGATGGTCACCTTGACCTTAAGCTTTTGGTCCTTGATGTCCTTATTGATCTTCTTGGCGGTCGCCTGGTCGATACCCTCGACGACATGGCCGAGCACGCGCACGGTGCCGCCCGACGCCGCCTGTGGAGCATCCCACGAGACAGCCTTGAGGTCGATGCCGCGCTTGATGAGCTTGGAGCTCAGCACGTCGATAATCTGCTTGGAGACAAAGTCGGCCGGGGCGTTGATCGTAAAGAGCTTGTCGCCCTTCGAAAGCTCGATCGTGGCGCCGGAATCCTTAAGGTCATAGCGCTGGGAAATCTCGCGCGTGGTCTGCTGGAAGGCGTTGTCGACCTCTTGCATGTTGACCTCGGACACGACGTCGAAGCTGGAATCTTTAGCCATGATGTTTCCTTTCGCGTACGAGCGGCTTAGTAGCTATCGTACGAATAGTCGGTAGAATCGGTGGGCGTCTGACCGTCAGTTGCGGTATCGGCGCCATCCGCGGACTGGGCATCGGTGCGGTCGGTGGTATCGGTACCATCGGTGGTGTCGGTGCCATCAGAACTTTCACCATTCTCGGAATCAGTCGTCTCCTTCTTAGGAACGGTGATCGTCACACGAGCCACGCCCGAGGTCTTGGTATCGTAACGGACCTTTTCACCGTTCTTGGTAACGGTAACATCGGAAGGCTTGGACGTGGTGATCTCGATCGAGGACTCGGGCGTGTACTCCTGCTCAAAGGGGCCAGTCGCCTGAGCGCCATAGACCGACTTGCCGTCGACCTTGACCTCAATCCACGCGGTCTTTCCCTTGGCAACGGAAACTTTGACCTTCGTGACCTCGTTCTCTTCCTTCTTGGCCGTCGTCTTGGTAGCGTCCGAATCAGTCGACGCATCCGTCGCTTCATCGGTGTCTTCGTCCTCGTCGACCGTTTCGGACTTCTTAGAAGACTTCTTGGTCGTCGTCTTGGTAGCAGCGGGCGTCTCGGGCGTGGTCTCGGGCGTCGAAGATGCGCAGCCGCGCAGAAGCACCACGATGAGCACAATCAGCAGCAACACCACGGCACCGATGCCGGCGTAGACGATACGCGGATCGAGCCCGTTGTTTTGAGGAGTACGGGATCCGCCGCGTCCACGACCGGAACTGCTGCGGCCGCTTCCCTGAGGCATACGGCCGCGATTGCTATCGGAACGGCCGCGATAGCCGCCCTGGCCCTGAAGGCTGCGCTGACCCGAGCGGAGCGCAAGCTCACCGCGGCCTTGATAGCCACGCTGGCCCGAACGCGAAGCCGAAGAGCGCTGGCCATACGGCTGTGATTGAGAGCGAAGACGCGGCGTTACCTGCGTGGTATCGGCATCCGCATAGCCACCGCGAGAGCGTCCCGTAGAGGCACCACGGTAACCGCGATCGGAATAGCCGCCGTCGCCGTAGCCGGCACGAGGGTCACGCGCCACGCCGCGGGCAGCGGGAAGCGCACGGTCCTCAGGCATCGGCGTACTGCGGAACCGGTCACGCTGTGAGCGAATCTCCTCGCCCGAACCCGTCTCGGTAATATAACCGGCCTGCTGAGGACGCT
Organism: Collinsella sp.; assembly: GCA_048254795.1. Classification (GTDB taxonomy): domain Bacteria; phylum Actinomycetota; class Coriobacteriia; order Coriobacteriales; family Coriobacteriaceae; genus Collinsella. The sequence continues at coordinate 18,874 of DBEZQF010000204.1, forward strand.
GTCCATAGCGGGTCGAACGACCGCCCTGAACCATCAGGAAGCGCCCGTTATCGACCGAGGAGCGCGAATTGACGTAGCCAGCGGCGTCCTGAAAACGACCGCCCTGCTGAGACGTCTCGCGTTCGTATGCCATCAGGTCGTCAAAGTAGGCATTGACGACCTCGCGCGGATTGAGGCCCAAAAAGCGAGCATAGCTCGAAATCATGCCCTGCGCATAGCCGCGCGGCGGCATCGAAGCAAAGTTACCGGTCTCGAAAAACTCGATGATCTGCGGCCTGATTTTGATGGTGTTGGCGACCTGCTGAATGGAAAGGCCCATTCGGCGACGCTGCTCGAGCAGCATGTCACCAAAGCGTGCAGCCATCAGAATCCTCCAAACTCACGATCTTCACGTGCCATCTCGGCGTCGACAGACTCCAGCGCGGCAAGCCCCTCCTCGTCCAACAGGACCTCGCGCGGCTTGGAACCGTCGGGCGGGCCGACGACACCCTTTTCTTCCAGCATGTCCATAATACGCCCGGCGCGCGCATAGCCAACCTTAAGGCGGCGTTGCAGGCCAGATGTGGAGCCCAGCTGCGATTCCACCACAATATGGGCGGCTTCCCAAATGAGCGGATCATCGTCTTGCGGCTCGGCAACTCCGGTGCGGACAATGCCGCCACCCGCCATGGACATGGAAGCGGGCGCCACAGCCGACAGGATCTCCTCATGGTAGTCGGGCTCGCTTTGCGACTTGACGAACTCGACAATCTCGTTGATTTCATCGTCCGAGACAAAGCAGCCCTGAATACGACGAGGCTTGCCCCAGTCGACCTTGGAGAACAGCATGTCGCCCAAACCGGTGAGCTTTTCGGCACCCATCTGGTCGATGATGACGCGCGAGTCGATGCCCGTGGCGACGTTAAAGGCGATGCGGTTGGTGATGTTGGCCTTAATGAGGCCCGTCACCACGTTGGAGCTCGGGCGCTGCGTGGCCACGATAAGGTGGATACCGGCGGCACGGCCCAGCTGAGCAATACGCACGATCGAGGCCTCGACATCCTTACCGGCGACCATCATCAGGTCCGAGAGCTCGTCGATGATAATGACCAGATAGGGCATCTTTTGCGGCGGGTTATCGTAATGTTCAAACTCGCCGGCGGCCTGCTTTTCGTTATAGGTCGAGATCTTACGTACATTGAGACGCTCGAAGACCTTCAGGCGACGCTCCATCTCGGACACGGCCCATTGCAGAGCGCTCGCGGCCTGCTTGGGCTCGGTCACTACAGGCACGTAAAGATGCGGCAGACCGTTATAGCCCGCAAGCTCGACGCGCTTGGGGTCGACCATGATCAGGCGAACGTCCTCGGGAAGCGCGCGCATGAGCAGGGTCGTGATGATGGAGTTGATCATCACCGACTTACCAGAACCGGTCGTGCCGGCGATCAGCAGGTGGGGCATCTTGGCGAGGTCGGCGACGACCGGCGTACCCTCGGCATCGCGACCGATGGCCAGCTCGAGCGGACCGCCCTTCACATAGGGCAGCACGTCGCCCAGGTTGACGTTCTGGCGCTTGCGATTGGGGATCTCGATACCCACGAGCGACGTGCCGGGGATCGGGGCAAAGATACGAACCGACTGAGCTGCGAGCGAAAGCGCGATATCGTCCTCGAGGCTCGAAATCTTGCTCACGCGCTCGCCCTCGCCAGGTTGCAGCTTAAAGGTCGTCACCGTGGGGCCGGCGATCCAGCCGACCACGCGGGCGCTGCGGCCAAACTCAAGCAGGGTCGACTGCAGCGACTCGGCAGTTTGCTCCAGCTCCTTGTCCGAAGACGCAGCGGAAGCCGACTGCGGGTTGGCATGCAGAATCTCAAGTGGCGGAAGTTTGAGGCCGTCCTCTTCTTCGCCCTCGTTATCTGCGGCGCCGCCGTCCGTTCCCCCATCGCTGGCCGCAGCCGATTCGACAGCACTCAAGGCAGGCGCATCGGCAACCTTGGGATGCTTCAAGAAGTCGGGGATCTGAGGTGCTGCCGAGACAGGATTCACGGCAAACGGCGGCTCGGACTCGTCGATCTTATCGGGGTCGTCTTCCATCGAAAGCTGACCGGTTACCTGGTCGCGCTTTGCATGGCGACGCGGCAGCAAAGTTGTCTTTGCGGTCTCAATCGGAGCCTCGTCGTCCTCGTCATCACCCTCGGTGAGCTCAATCTCGCTCTCGGACCAAGACGGGTCGGGCTCACTCGTATTGAGTTTGGGCGCAGCCTTGCCCTTCTTGGCATGGCGGCGCGGCAACAGCGTTGTCTTGGCCCGCTCGGCCTCCACGGCCTCAGACACGTCGACAAACGGATCTTCGTCCACGTCCTCATCGTCCAGAATCGGATCGACTTCGCTACCCATAACCGTAGTCACGGCCGCATCGGGGCCCTTTTGACGAAGAATGCTCAGGTGCGGACGGGCAACGCCGGGCACCGACAGGGCTTCGTCGTCACCCCACGGGCTGGCGTTGACATCGGCACGGCGGCGCTCGGCAAAATCGGCCGCACGGTCGCGAGCAGAGCGCAAAACGCCGCCAACCGAAAAGCCGATGATGACCAAGCCCACGACGACAAAGCCCAACAGGACTACCATCGCGATAGGCTTACCCAGGGCATTCTGCAGCGCACTCGCAATAAACGCACCGATGTAGCCACCCGAGGCGGACAAATTTTGCGGCGTGAACATAAGGTCACAAGAGACACTCGTACCCGGCACCATCAGCGAAAGAATGGAGACGACGGCGATAAAGACCACGGCGCCGCCCGCAACAGAGCGTACGTTGAGCGGCGAGTCCTCGCCTAAAAAGAGCGTGGCGGCAAACAGCAAAATGACGATCGGCAGCACGTAGGCGCCCAGACCAAAGCCCAGGTGGTAGAAACCGGCAACCGCAGCCGTAACGGGTGCGGTCGCCGGCGAAATCACGGCAATGAAGGACGCAATCGCCAAAACGGCGATGACCACGCCGGCGATATCACGGTTGGCCGAGGGCTCAACCAAAGGCTCAAAATCGTCGAAGTCCGCCTCGTGGCCCTTATTGGCACGCAGATGGGAACCGGCACCCTTAGCAGATGCCGGTTGGTTATTGGCCTTATTGCTTTTGGCGTTTTGTGCAGATCCACGCGCCAAACTAAACCTCCATGACGACCGGGATGATCATCGGACGGGTGCGCGTACGGCTCCAGATAAAGTTAGAGAGCGAATCGCGCACGGCCTTACGAATAGCATCGGAACCGCTGCTCGTAAAGCTGAACTTGCCCTTCTCGATCGTCTTCATGATGGACGCGGAGGCATCCTCAGAGAACTGGTCGTCGATGGCAAACGAGACGCCGCGGCCCGAGAACTCGATGGCCTCGATCTTCTTGTGTTTAAGCGAGACGATGGCAACAGCGGTAACCATACCGTCATTGGCGAGCTTCTGACGATCGCGCAAGACGATGGGGTCGGTATCGCCGATACGAAGGCCGTCGACGTAGACGACGCCGGACTCGACGGGCGTACCGCGCTTGACGATACCGCCGCGCATCTCGAGCGTGTCGCCGTTATCGAGGATAAAGATATGATCGTCCTTGATGCCCATCTTGCGGGCAAGCTGGGCATGGGCGCGCAGATGCACGGCCTCACCGTGAACCGGCATAAAGTAAGTGGGCTTGGCCATGGCCATCAGGAGCTTGAGCTCCTCCTGGCTACCGTGGCCCGAGACGTGGACAAGAGCGCGGTTCTTATCCCACACGTCGCAGCCGAGCTTGGCCAGGCTGTTGACGACCTGCTGGACGGCTTTCTCGTTGCCGGGAACGGGAGTTGCCGAGAGGATGACGGTATCGCCCTCGTGGATAGAGAGCGTCTTGTGCTCGCCATTGGCCATGCGGGACAGGGCCGACAGCGGCTCGCCCTGCGAACCGGTGCACATGACGACGATCTTGTCGTCGGGCAGGTTATCGATATCGAAGGCATCGATGATATCGGCATCGTCGATGTTGAGGTAGCCCAGCTCGCGCGCGACGCGGGTGTTGGTGAGCATGGAACGACCGGTCACAACGACCTTACGGCCGCACTTGCGGGCGGCATCGCAGATCTGCTGCAAACGATGGATATGGCTCGAGAACGAAGCGACGAACACGCGACCCGGGGCGTTCTTGATGGCATGCAGCAGGTTGGGACCAACCTCGGCCTCGGACTTGGTAAAGCCGGGAACCGTGGCATTGGTGGAGTCGGACAGCAACAGGTCGATGCCCTGCTTGGCAAAGCGGCTGATAGCGGCATAGTCGGGCGTGACGCCGTCGATGGGCGTCTGGTCGAGCTTAAAGTCGCCGGTGTGCATAACGGTGCCCTGATTGGTGCGGATGAACACGCCCAGAGCGCCGGGGATGGAGTGCGTCATCGAGAAGAAGTCGAGCGAGATGCCGCCGAGGTTGACATGGCTGCCGCCCTTGACCTCGCGGAACTTGGGTGCGCGGATGCGGAACTCAGAAAGCTTACCCTCGATAAAGCCAAGCGTCAGCTTGCTCGAAAAGATGGGCACCTTGTTGTTGAGGTCCTGCAGCAGATACGGAAGCGAACCGGTGTGGTCCTCGTGGCCGTGGGTAACGACGATACCGCGGAGCTTTTCCTCGTTCTCCAAAACATAGGTGTAGTCGGGAAGCACCAGGTCGATACCGGGCTGGGAGTCATCCGGGAACATGAGGCCGGCGTCGACGAGCACCATGTCGTCGCCGCACTCGAAGACCGTCATGTTCTTGCCGATGCCGTCAAGGCCACCGAGCGGAATGATCTTCAAGGGAGATGATTTTTTAGCTGCCATAGGTTAGTGTGGTTTCCTTTCTTCGAAACGGGTCTGGAACAACCGGCGGGGCGCTTCTGGCAAACCGACCGCCGGGAACGTACAAACATGCATCACAGAGTCGACGCAGTAACCACAGTATGATACCCATTTGCCCACCAACAGACCACCCATGCATCAAAGCCCCATCTGAACTGGTC
>DBEZQF010000205.1:0-12973 GCA_048254795.1 Collinsella sp.
TGGAACATTCATATCGCTCAGACGGAGCGTTTGCTGGAGCGCACCGGTGCGCTTGCCAATAGCGTGCGCGACCGCAATGCCTTTTTGTTTGGCTGCGTGGTTCCGGATATCTTCGTGGGCTATATGGTCCCTGGCATCGCCGATCCCATCCCGTACCGCATTACGCACTTTGCAAAGCCCGAGCCTATCCCTAAGCCTCGTGAGCATGAGTTCTGGGATACCTATGTGGCACCGTTGCTTAAAAGTTCGCCCACCGGTGCGCCAGCCGCGGCCACCTCGATTGTCGATGAGCGCGAGCGACTGAATCGCGTGCACTATCCCCAGCGCTACAGGGATGCCGAGCCGGTTGCCGGTCCCGGCGCCTGTGAGTTCTCGCTTGCATCCGAAGATGTGGCGCAGTCGTTGCTCGATTTGACACTGGGTGTCTGGTCGCATCTGGTGGCCGATACCGTATGGAATACGCGCGTGAATCAGTACCTGGAGGTGCACGGCGGCAAGCCGTGCGAGGAGTTCCGCATTAAAAAGCAAGGCGACTTTGACTGGTTTGGCAAGACGCTGGGCATTGTTTCCATCCCGCGTGCGACCGATCGCCTGTATACCGCTGCGACGCGTTTTGGGCAGTATCCCATCCATAAGGAGTATGTGCTCAAGACCATCGGCGTTATGCACGAGATCGTGCGCGAAAACCCCGGCGAGCCCGACCATCCGCCATACCGCCTGCTGACCGAGGAATTCTTCGACGAAACGTTTACCGAGGTCATTGAGCTGACCGAGGCGGGTTTTGCGGCTCGCGCCGAATCGTCCGATGTGCCTGCACTACCCCTGATCACTAGCTGCTAGCCGGCCGGCTTGGCAGTGAATGGCTCACCCCAATTGATCAACAGCTTCCGTCGCATGGCGTAAACACGGCAAACGAGCTGCACATCTCATAGCATGCCATAAGCAGCTGGTTGCGTGTCATGCCATACAGTAGGCATCGGCGCACAGAAAAAGGGCCCGGAAGGCAATGCCTTCCGGGCCCTTTGCAATGCAAATCTGCTTGCAAGTACGATTTAGCGCACCTGAGCGACGTAAGCGACGTTGGTCGAGGAGACCTTGTCCTCGAGCTGGACGCTCATGCGGGGATCGCCGGCGGTAGCGACGGTCAGATCGCCGGCCTCGACGTAGCCGAGCTCCTTAGCGGTCTCGATCGCCTTGACGATCGTGCCGTTGACGGTGCCCTGGGTAATCTCGGCCTGGTGCGGGATAACGCCCCAGTACATAATCATCTGCTGGACGGCCCACTCGTGGCGGGAGAACGCGCAGATCGGCATGTTGGGACGGAAGTGCGAGATCAGGCGAGCGGTACGACCGGTGGTCGTCGGCACGGTGATGCACTTGGCGCCAACGGTGGTAGCCATGTTCACAGCGGACATACCCACAACGTTGTTGACGACGCGGGTGCCGTGAGCGTCAGCCGGAACCTCGAGCGGAGCGTGAGCCGGGAGGTACTTCTCAGTCTCGAGAGCAATGCTGGCCTGCATCTTGACGGCCTCGACCGGGTACTTACCGGCAGCGGACTCGCCAGAGAGCATAACGGCGTCGGTGCCGTCGTAGATGGCGTTAGCAACGTCGGCAACCTCGGCGCGCGTCGGGCGCGGGTTCTGCTGCATGGAGTCGAGCATCTGCGTAGCGGTGATAACGGGCTTGTAGGCCGCGTTGCACTTGGCGATGATCTCCTTCTGGATGTGCGGAACGAGCTCGGGCTTGATCTCGATGCCCAGGTCGCCACGGGCGACCATGATGCCGTCGGAAGCCTCGAGAATCTCGTCGAAGTTCTCGACGCCCAGGGCGCACTCGATCTTCGGGAAGATCGTCACGTGCTCGCCGCCGTTCTCGCGGCAAAGCTCGCGGATGCCGCGGACGGACTCGCCGTCACGGATGAAGGAAGCGGCGATGTAGTCGATGTTCTCGGTCAGGCCAAAGAGGATGTCCTGACGATCGCGCTCGGTGATAGCGGGCAACGAGATGTTGACGTTGGGCATGTTGACGCCCTTGCGCTCGCCGATCAGGCCGTCGTTCTTAACGACACAGGTCATGTCCTGGCCGTCGACGGACTCGACCTCGAGGGCAACCAGGCCGTCGTCGATCAGGATAAGGGAGCCCTTCTCGACCTCGGAGGGCAGAGCCAGGTAGTCGAGGGAGATGTGCTCAGAGGTGCCGTGGAAATCCTCGGACGTGGGCTGAGCGGTGACGACAATCTTGTCGCCGGTCTTGACGGCGACCTTCTTGCCGTCGACCAGAAGGCCGGTGCGGACCTCGGGGCCCTTGGTGTCGAGCAGGATGCCGACGGGCAGACCGAGCTCCTTGGAAATACGACGGACGCGCTCGATGCGACCGTGGTGCTCGTCGTAGGATCCGTGCGAGAAGTTAAAACGGGCGACGTTCATGCCCGCCTTGATCATCTCGCGGATGGTCTCGTCGCTATCGCAGGCGGGACCCATGGTGCATACAATCTTGGTGCGCTTGTACATTCAGACCTCCATCTGACATCGTCTTGCGCTGATAGATAAACCATAAGAAATAAAACTGAGATGATTATAACGAAATGACGACCGAATACCCCCAAAAATCGACCGTATGCCGAATTAGAAGTTCATTTTTTGCGGTAAAAACGGTATATGAAAAATCTTTACCAACCGTTCTGACCGCTGCTATCTGGGCGATATTTCAGTTTGACGATGCGCCGAAGAAAAAACGTTTTATCAATGTTGAGCATCACACGGTCTGCATCGTTGCACTCGAGCCGTGTTTCCAATTGGAATGTTTTGGCTAGACGCGTTGCTTTGGGGTACCATAGCTCCACTATCAACTGCCGCTCAGCACGGCAGCCTTGATGAGCCCTTGCCCTTCTCCTGGGAATTATGATCGGGCATCAATCTGCTGAGTGGCCCGAATCCCAGGAGGGGACTCTATATGCAAAAGGAATACCTGTCCGCCGCGGCGGAGGTGCTCAGCGACCAGGGCGTCGATGAGAACCTCGGCCTGAGCAGCGACGAGGCGTCGTCGCGCCTCGCCAAGACAGGCCCTAACAAGCTCGAGGAAGCCGAGAAAACGCCGCTGTGGAAGCGTTTCTTTGAGCAGATGGCCGACCCCATGGTCATCATGTTGATCGTTGCCGCCGTTATCAGCGCGCTCACGGGTATGGTCAAGGGTGAGGCGGACTTTGCCGACGTCGCCATCATCATGTTCGTCGTTATCGTCAACTCGGTGCTGGGCGTGGTTCAGGAGGCCAAGAGCGAGGAGGCTCTCGAGGCCCTGCAGGAGATGAGCGCGGCGCAGTCCAAGGTGTTGCGCGACGGCAAGCTCGTGCACCTGCCGAGCGCCGAGCTCGTGCCCGGTGACGTGATCATGCTCGAGGCGGGCGACTCCGTCCCGGCCGACTGCCGCGTGCTCGAGAGCGCCACGATGAAGATCGAGGAGGCCGCCCTTACCGGCGAGTCCGTGCCCGTCGAGAAGCATGCCAACGTGATTGAGCTCGCCGCCGGCACCGACGACGTGCCGCTCGGCGACCGCAAGAACATGTGCTACATGGGTTCCACCGTGGTATACGGCCGCGGCCGCGCCGTCGTGGTCGGCACCGGCATGAACACCGAGATGGGTAAGATCGCCGGCGCCCTGGCCGAGGCCAAGGAAGAGCTCACGCCGCTGCAGGTGAAGCTTGCCGAGCTCAGCCGCATCCTCACCATCATGGTTATCGTCATCTGCGTCGTTATCTTTGGCGTCGATATCATCCGCCGCGGCGTGGGCAACGTTCTTACCGACCCGACCGCCCTGCTCGATACCTTTATGGTCGCCGTCTCGCTCGCCGTCGCTGCCATCCCCGAGGGCCTGGTCGCCGTCGTGACCATCGTGCTGTCGCTTGGCGTGACCAAGATGGCCAAGCGCCAGGCAATCATCCGCAAGCTTTCCGCCGTCGAGACCCTTGGCTGCACACAGACCATCTGCTCCGACAAGACCGGTACCCTCACCCAGAACAAGATGACCGTCGTCAAGCACGAGCTCGCTGCGCCTAAGGAGAAGTTCCTGGCCGGCATGGCGCTGTGCTCCGACGCCCAGTGGGACGAGGAACTGGGCGAGGCTGTGGGTGAGCCGACCGAGTGTGCGCTCGTCAACGATGCCGGCAAGGCGGGGCTCACTGGCCTGACTGCCGAGCATCCGCGCGTGGGCGAGGCCCCGTTTGACTCGGGCCGCAAGATGATGTCCGTGGTCGTCGAGACCCTGGACGGCGAGTACGAGCAGTACACCAAGGGCGCGCCCGACGTGGTGATCGGCCTGTGTACCCATATCTACGAGGGCGACAAGGTTGTCCCCCTGACCGAGGAGCGTCGCGCCGAGCTCGTGGCCGCCAACAAGGCCATGGCCGACGAGGCCCTGCGCGTGCTGGCGCTGGCGAGCCGCACCTACACCGAGGTCCCGGCCGACTGCAGCCCCGCCGCGCTCGAGCATGACCTGGTCTTCTGCGGCCTGTCCGGCATGATTGACCCGGTCCGCCCCGAGGTCGCCGACGCCATCCGCGAGGCGCACGACGCCGGTATCCGCACCGTCATGATTACGGGCGACCACATCGACACCGCCGTGGCCATCGCCAAGCAGCTGGGCATCGTCACCGATCGCAGCCATGCCATCACCGGTGCCGACCTCGATCGCATGAGCGACGAGGAGCTCGACGCGCACATCGAGGACTACGGCGTGTACGCCCGCGTTCAGCCCGAGCATAAGACCCGCATCGTTGAGGCTTGGAAGTCGCGCGACCAGATCGTGGCCATGACGGGCGACGGCGTCAACGACGCCCCGTCCATCAAGCGTGCCGACATCGGCGTGGGCATGGGCATCACCGGTACCGATGTCACCAAGAACGTCGCCGACATGGTGCTTGCCGACGACAATTTCGCCACCATCATCGGTGCCTGCGAAGAGGGCCGTCGCATCTACGACAACATCCGCAAGGTCATCCAGTTCCTGCTTTCGGCCAACCTTGCCGAGGTCTTCTCGGTGTTTATCGCCACGCTCATCGGCTTTACCATCTTCCAGCCGGTGCAGCTGCTGTGGGTGAACCTGGTCACCGACTGTTTCCCCGCGCTCGCGCTGGGCATGGAGGATGCCGAGGGCGACATCATGAAGCGCAAGCCGCGCAACGCCAAGGACGGCGTCTTTGCCGGACATATGGGTCTGGACTGCGTGGTTCAGGGCCTGATCATCACCGTGCTGGTGCTGGCGAGCTTCTTTGTGGGCGTGTACTTTGACATGGGCTACATCCACATCGCCGATATGATCGCCGGCAATGCCGACGAGGAAGGCGTGATGATGGCGTTCATCACACTCAACATGGTCGAGATTTTCCACTGCTTCAATATGCGCAGCCGTCGTGCGTCGTTGTTCACCATGAAGAAGCAGAACAAGTGGCTGTGGGCTTCCGCCGCGCTGGCACTGGTGCTGACGGTGATCGTGACCGTGCAGCCGACGCTTGCCGAGATGTTCTTTGGTCCTGTGACGCTTGAGCTCAAGGGCGTTCTTGCCGCTTTGGGCCTGGCCTTCCTGATCATCCCGCTGATGGAGATCTACAAGGCGATCATGCGCGCTGTGGAGAAAGAGTAGCGTACTCGTCCGGGCCCGCCCCACGCCCTTTCTCCCTCACTGGTCCTCGCGCTTCGCGCTGCGGGATCGTTCGGGAGAAAGGGCTTCCGGGGCGGGCCCTGCGGTATCCTTGTTGGCTTTTCTCCCGTGCGGATGAAAAGGGCTGAGGGAAAGTTTGTGAGCTGGTCGGGCTTTGCCCGGCCAGCTCTTTTTGATTTAAAATACCTGCTCAGTTGTGATTTTGGCTGCTGGGAGGCGTTTGTGGCTAAGGCTAAGGCTAAAGCGAAGAAAAAGACGACGGGGGCGCGGGCTAAGCGCGATCGTCGTCGGAAGCTTGCGACCGAGGCCCCCGCGTCTGCCGAGGAGTTGTTGGCGAGCGTACCGGGGCTCGATGCGCTGCAGGATGTCCCGGCGTTTGATGATCTGCCGGTCGATGAAGCCCAGCAGACTGCCTTTGATGATTTCTGCGCACATGCCGAGGAGCCCGAGCAGATGCGGCTGGGTGCCGTTATTCGCCTGGATCGCGGGTTTCCGCTGGTGGCGACTGCCGACGATACCTTCCGCGCCGAGCATGCCGTGGGGTTTGCCAAGTCGCGCGGCGAGGACGAGGTCCTGCTGCCTGCCGTGGGCGACCGTGTGGCGGTGCGCCGCGCTCCCGGGCACGATATGGGCGTGATTGAGTGCGTGCTGCCGCGCCGTACGAGCTTTGAGCGTTGGCGCGGCCGTGCCCGTGGAGAGCGCCAGGTGCTCTGCTCCAACGTGGATAGCGTGCTAATCGTGCAGGCGCTCGGTGCCGGTGAGGTGCTGCTCGACCGCGTGGCGCGCTCGCTGGTGTTGGCGCTCGACTGCGATGCCGAGCCGGTGGTGGTGCTCACCAAAGCTGACCGCTGCGATGCCGAGGAGCTCGAGCGCGATCTGGACCGCGTGCGCCGCCTGGTGGGTCCGGACGTGAGCGTGATCGTGACGTCCTCTGCCGAGGGCCGCGGCCTGGACGAGGTCCGTGCCTGCGTGCCTGCCGGGAGCTGCGCCATGATTCTGGGCGAGTCGGGTGCCGGCAAGTCGACGCTGCTCAATGCACTGCTGGGCCACGATACGTTAGCGACCGGCGGTGTGCGCGAACGCGACGACCAGGGCCGTCACACAACCGTCGCGCGCGTGATGGTGGCGCTGCCGGGCGACGCCGGCGTGATCGCCGATGCCCCGGGCCTGCGCAGCCTGCCGCTCGTGGGTCACGAGCGGGGTCTGGCGCGCGCTTTCCCCGAGATTGTCGAGGCATCGCACGCGTGCCGGTTTGGCGATTGCACGCATACCCATGAGCCGGGCTGCGCCGTTCGCGAGGCCGAGGACGCCGGGCAGATCGACAGCCTGCGTCTGGAAACGTTCCAAAACCTGGCGTCATCCATGCGCGTGAGCGCTCAAATGCTCGATCCCGATGTCCATCTGTAATTGATTTTTCCTATGACAGCCGTCTCCCAACTGTTCGGGAGACGGCTTTTTTGCTGCGGAAAAGCCTCGAAACATGCAGTTTGCTGACGTGCTGACCAAAACCTTGCCACGAGCTTGACGGGCTGGTCAGCTTTTGGTCAGCGATTGGTTTGACATCGAAAACCAAGATCGCGATTGCGCCGCTTTGCGCTCTGACCGCCCAGACAATGGTGGTACGGGCATTCGCCCGGCACTGCCATGAGAGGAGCGGCCGTGAACAAGAGCAAGCGCATCGCCATCAGTCTGGTCGCGGGCGTGCTCGCTGCTCTGCTCTGCATGGTTTACGGCTCGTCGATCCGCTCGCAAGCCGAACAGGTCCAGGCTGAGACCTTGGCCAAGTACGGTGGCGATCGCGTCGAGGTATGCGTCGCGGCGCGCGATATCGATGTGGGCGAGACCCTCGATGAGACCAATGTCATAACCCAGGAATGGCTGACGAGTCTGCTGCCGCGTGACGCGGCGACCGAGCTGCGCCAGGTGCGCGGCGACGTGACGACTTCGCGTATTCCCAAAAACGCCGTGATCTGCAATGTCTACACCAAGGCCGAGAGCCACAAGCTCGAGGTGCCTAAGGGCAAGGTCGCCGTTTCGGTGGCGGTCGATGCCGAGCACTCGGTCGGCGGTGCCACGGGCGTGGGCAGCTATGTGGACGTGTACGTGCAAAAAGATGGCGTAACCGATCGACTGTGCGGCGCGCGCGTGATCGATACCAGTGAGAATTCCGGTGCCACGCGCGAGGGCAAGATCGAATGGGTGACGCTGGCGGCTGACCCCGAAGACGTCAAGGAACTGCTGGGGGCATCGGGCAAGGGAACGGTCAGCTTGACGATTCCCGCCACGGCGCGCGGCAAAAAGAGCGGAGGCGACGAGTGATGAAGGCGATCTGGCTTGCGTGCTGCGCGTGCGGCGATTACGGGCTGTTGCAGCAGGAAGTCGAGGGCCGTGATGCGGGTGCACAGGTGCTTCGCGTGGGTGACCTGGACGGGCTGGTTTCCATGGCTCGGGCGTTTCCGTCGCGCCGCGGGGCTGCCATCATCGCGGCGTCTCTGTTTGATATCGAAGATGTGCGCAAGACTGTTGCGCGCCTGACGGCCGAAGGCCGCGTGAGTCGCGTGGTCGTGTTGATAGAAGTGCTCGATCCGTCGGATATCGAGGGACTGTTTCGCGCGGGGGCGACCGAGGTCATCGCTGCGCGCAGTATATGCGGCAACGGGCGCGCGGGCGAGGGAGCGGTTGATTCCGATCGGCGCATGACGATTGAGCCCGATGCTTTTGTTGATAGGGAACCCGGGGCGCCTCGCGCTACAAGAGGCCCGCGTGTTGATGATTATGGAAAAGCGGAAGCCGAGCATGGTCGGCGCCCCCGGAACCCCCTTGTATACGATGACGCTGGAGGGCCGGCACAGCATGCTGGCGACTCCCCGGCTGTAGATATGGGATACGTGCACGGCGTGAATCTGGCGGATGAACTCGACGAAGTTGAGGGCTTTGCCGGGTGCGGCGAGTTGTCGCTGATGCAGCATGAGCAGATTGCACAGAACGAGCCTGCCTTGCAGACCGAACAAGCCGCCATGCCGGCTTGGACGCAGCGTGTGGTTGCGGCGGGGGAGACGGGGACGCTGTCGCCGACGCCCGCCCCGCCGCCTCCGATGCCGCCGGCAGACGCTGCCGCTCCGCAGCATCGAGCTCCGGTCATCTGCGCCATTTCGGGTTCGGGCGGTTGCGGCAAGTCGACGATCGTTGCCACCATGGCACACACATCGTCGCTGTTGGGCTTGCGTGCCGCCGTGCTCGACCTGGACCTGATGTTTGGAAACCTTTACGACTTGTTAGGCGTCGATGCTCCGCGCGATATGGCGGCACTTATCGAGCCGTCGGCGGCGGGCGCGCTCACCGAGCCGGATATCGTAGCCACATCGATGCGCGTGGCGCCGGGCGTTACGCTCTGGGGTCCCGTCGCGGCGCCCGAGCAAGCCGAGCTCATGGCACGTCCGGTGGAGCTATTGCTCGATGTCCTGCGTCGCGAATCCGACGTGGTCTTTATCGATACCTCGGTCTTTTGGGGCGATGCCGTGGCGGCTGCGGTGGCGGCGAGCGACCGTTGCCTGGTCGTTGGCGATGCGGCGGTGTCGTCCGCGACATCGGCGTCGCGCGTCATTGAACTGGCAAGTCGAGTAGGTGTGCCGCGCACGCGCATGAGCGCCGTGTTCAACCGGTTCGGTGCGCGCGGGGCAGACGAGGACGTCGCCATGCGCTTTGAGATTGCCTGTGCGTTGAGCTCCAAGATTCGTATCGCCGATGGCGGGCAGGATCTCGCCGCGCTCATGGCGTTTGGGCGCGCTGACGAGGCAGTGGGGCAGACCAGCGCTTTTGCGACCAGCGTGCGCGAGGCCACGCGCGAGATGCTCGTGGAACTGGGGTGCGCCGTCGGCCCTTGGAGCGATATGGTCGCCGACCGTGCAATGCGCACCGAACGCCCGCGTATTCGCCTTCCCTGGTCGCGCGAGGGTGATCAGCGATGAGCCTGCAAACGAGGATTAAGGCTGCCGGCACTGCAGCGGCGGCAGCGCCTGTAGATGCGGGGCGTCGCCGCGCGGTGAAACGACGCACCAAGCGCGCCGTGATGGACCGCATGGGTTACGACGAAGTGGCGCGTATCAGCGCCTATATCGACCCGGCACTTGCCCGCTCGGAATTGCGTCCTGCGGTGGAGGCGGCGCTCAATGTTGAGGAGCCGACCGATCTCGCGACGCCCGAGCGCGAGACTATCATCGACGAGATTTTGGATGACGTGGTGGGCTTGGGGCCGTTGCAGCCGCTCATCGAGGACGACACCGTTACCGAGATCATGATCAACGGCTGCCGCTCGGCTTTCTTTGAACGCGGCGGCGTCTTGTACCCCATCGAGCATGCGTTTGAGGATGATGAGCAGATCCGGGTGCTTATCGACCGCATCATCTCGCCACTTGGCCGCCGTATCGACGAGCGCAGCCCCATCGTCAACGCCCGCCTCAAAACGGGCTATCGCGTCAACGCGGTGATTCCGCCTGTGGCGATTGACGGACCGATTCTCACCATCCGAAAGTTCTCGGACCGTATCTGCTCGCTGGACGAGCTTGTGGGGCTGGGGTCGCTGCCGCTTTGGTATGCGCAGCTGCTGTCATGCGCGGTGTCGCTGAGACAAGACCTGGCGGTTGCGGGAGGCACGGGATCTGGTAAGACCACCCTGCTCAACGCGTTGTCATGCGAGATTTCCACCGGCGAGCGCATCGTGACGATCGAGGACTCTGCCGAGCTCAAGTTTGCGCATCATCCGCACGTGGTGCGTCTAGAGGCGCGCGAGGCTTCAATTGAGGGCGAGGGCGCGGTGACGATCCGCGACCTGGTGACCAATGCCCTGCGCATGCGCCCCGACCGCATCGTGGTGGGTGAGGTGCGCGGTGCCGAGTGCTGCGACATGTTGCAGGCCATGAACACGGGCCACGACGGGTCGCTCACCACACTTCATGCGGGTTCCGAGCAGGAGACCGTGGTGCGTCTGACGTTGCTTGCACGTTATGGCATCGATCTGCCGAGCGAGCTCATCGAGGAGCAGATTGCCATGGCGCTCGACGGCATCGTGATGTCCGAGCGCTACGCCGATGGCAGGCGCTTCGTCTCCTCGTATTCGGGGGTGCGTCGCGCCGCGTCGGGCGGCGTAGAGCTCGAGCGCTATGTGACTTTCGATGCCGCCGAGCGCACCTGGACGCTTGACCGCGAGCCGCCGTTTATCGCAGAAGGCCTGCGGTCGGGGACGCTTACACAAGAGGAGGTGGACGAATGGAGGTCGCTGTGCCCCTCGTCGTAGGGGGTTTGGCAGGGTTTTCTGTCGCGACGGCGTGCGGGGCGGAACCTCGTGTGCCGCAGGTGCCGCCGGCGGAGCTGGCGCGTCAGGCGTTCGAGACGGTGGCAGAGAAGCTGCCGCGTGAGCTGGTGGAAAACGATCTGCTGAAAAAGATTGCCCGTTCGTGGGCATCGCTGGCTCCGGCGCGTCGCCTTGGCCTCGTGATCGAGGATGCTTCGGAGCGTTTGGCGTTTCTGCTGCTATCGAGCGGTGTCTGCTGCGTTTTGCTAACGATGGTGTCGTTATCGCCCCTCGGATTTGCCTTGGGACTTGTTGCTCCGATTGCCGTTGGCGCCGCCCGGGATGGCTTTGAGAGCCGGCGCGAGCAACACGATGCAGAAGAGGCTATGCCCGAGGCGTTTACCGCACTTTCCATGTCGCTTGCCTCGGGACATTCGCTGGCCCAGGGCATGCGCTTTGTGGGCGCTCATGCGCAAGAACCGGTGCATACCGAGTTTTTGCGGGTGGCGGCGGCAATCGATTGCGGCATCTCGGCGACCGACGCGCTCGATGACTTGCTCGTGCGCATCGACGCCCCCGGCCTTTCGCTTGTGACCTTGGCGCTTAAGGTGTCACAGCGCACCGGCGCTCCGCTTGCCGACTTACTGTCCGAGGCGTCGAGCATGGTGGGGGAGCGCATTGAGCTCAAGCGCCGCCTAGATGTTAAGACGTCGCAGGCCCGCATGTCTGCGCATATGGTCGCGGCGATGCCGACGGGCATGTGCGCGGTGTTGGCGCTGCTTTCGGCAGATTTTCGTCGCGGTCTTGCGACGCCTGCCGGCGCGGGCGCTGTGGTGCTGGGTCTTGCCCTCAACGCCGTTGCCCTGGTGGTTATCAGGCGCATTATGCGGGTGGAGCTATGAGCGCCCCGGTTGCAGTTGCGGCTTGCCTGTGCGCTCTGAGTGTATTTGTCGCGACGGGTTTGGATCGGGCGGATGCACGCAAGATCGCAGAGGCCTGCAAGCGCGAGGCGGTGCTGGTCGCTGCCGCGGGTCGCTCGGTGGTCGATGCTCTGACCGCGCGAATGAAGGGCGCGGTTGGAGCGGGCGGCCCGGCGCGAGTGTCGCTCGGCGAAGTGTCCGAGATGATCGATGTTGTGCGCTTGGGTCTTTCGGCCGGTCTTTCGTTTGATGCGGCGCTTGAGATTTTCTGCGCCAACCGCCGGTCAGTGCTGGCTCTTCGACTTGAGCGGGCCTGCATGGCGTGGCAGGTGGGCGTGGGCACGCGTGAGGACGAGTTGTTGGCCGCCGCGCGCGACCTGGACGTGCGAGCGCTCGAGACCTTTGCCATCACGGTGGGACAGGCGCTCGCCCTGGGTGCCCCACTTGCCGAGACACTGGCCGCTCAAAGTCGCGAGATCCGTGCGGCTCATCGCGCCGCGGTCGAGCGCGAGATCGAGCGTGCGCCCATCAAGCTGCTGATTCCCACCGGCACACTCATCTTGCCGGCGTTGCTTCTGTCCATATTGGGCCCGCTGTTGGGAGCAGGCGGGATGATGTAGGGAGGAATACATGAACACGATGACTGACGTTGCTGGCAAGGTCTGGAGCTGGGCTGTTTGCCAGTCAATTCGCGCTCGCCAGCATGCCGGGGAGCTACTGCAGGAGGAGAGTGCGCAGGGCACCACCGAATACGCTATCTTGGTCGGCGTGCTCGTGGTGATCGCCATCATTGCCATTGTCGCATTTAAGGGCAAGGTCCAAGATCTATGGAACGCTATCAGCGAGGGCATCAACAGCCTGTAGAGGGCGAGCGCCCCATCGGGGTGCTGCTGGTGTTTGCTTGCCTGACCGTGGCGATAGCGGCGGTGCTTTGGGGGCTTAACGCCGCGCGGCAGCAGCGTCCTGGGGCCGCCTTCGATTCGGGCTCAGATTCGGCGGTGGCGTCTCAAAAAGATGAGATGCGAGATGCGGACGATTCGGATGTCGCTGTCACGGCGCAAACCTTTCTGCGGACGCTCGACAAGCGGTCTGGCACTGCGACGGATTC
>DBEZQF010000206.1:0-5728 GCA_048254795.1 Collinsella sp.
TGATTTGGAGAATCCCGGTCGCGATATTTTGCTGGCACAGCTCGGGCAGCGTCTTTCCGAAGGCTGCCTGGATGCCAACGAACTGCTGGCGGGCGGCGCCGTTCAGGAGGACGCTGCTGCGTTGGACGAGGCGGCGCTCGACGAGTTTCTCGACGCAGGGGAGCTTTCGACTGCCACGCTTTCGCGGCTGGTCGCGGAGCGAAAGTTGTTTCCCTGCTTTGCGGGATCGGCGCTCAAGGACCAAGGCGTGGACGAGCTACTAGATGGCATATGCGCGTTGATGCGCGAACAGGCGTGGCTTCCGGAGTTTGCCGCGCGCGTCTATCGTGTCAGCCGCGGGGATCGCGGCGAGCGCTTGGCTTGGGTTAAAGTGACCGGCGGCACGCTGCATGCCAAGCAGATGATTGGCGGACGTTCCGGTGCCGAGGCATGGGAGCAGAAGGTCGATCAGCTACGCATCTATGACGGCGAGAAATACGAACTTGCCCAGGAAGTTGCCGCTGGCGGCATCTGCGCCGTGACGGGCCTCGCGCACGTTCGCCCGGGTGATGCCCTGGGCGCGGAGCCCGCGGGCGATGCACCTGTCATTGCGCCGGTTCTCACCTATACGGTGCTGCCGAACGAGCACGATGCCCATACGGTGTTCCAAGCGCTGGCCGAGCTTGCCGACGAGGATCCCATGCTCGGCGTAAGCTGGAACACGCATCTTGAACAAATACATCTGCAGCTCATGGGAGCGGTGCAGCTCGAGGTCGTGCAGCGCGTGCTGGCCGATCGTTTTGGCCTTGCGGTCGAGTTTGAGCCCGGCGGCATTCTCTATAAGGAGACTATTTCGCAGCCGGTCGAGGGCGTGGGCCACTTTGAGCCGCTGCGCCACTATGCCGAGGTGCATCTACGTCTGGAGCCGTTGCCGGCGGGCTCGGACGTGCAGTTTGGCACCGTGACCTCGACCGACGAGCTTGATCTTAACTGGCAACGTCTGGCGCTCACCAACGCCATGGAGCGCGATCACCTGGGCGTGCTGACCGGCTCGCCCATCACCGATGTGCGCATTACGCTCACGGGCGGCCGTGCGCATGCTAAACACACCGAGGGCGGCGATTTTCGCCAGGCCACGTACCGCGCGATTCGCCAGGGTTTGATGCAGGCGCGTGAGGCCGGCGCGGCGGTGCTGTTGGAGCCGTGGTACCGCTTTGAGCTCGAGGTGCCGGGGGAGTGCGTGGGCCGGGCGCTCTCGGATGCTACGCGCATGGGTGCCGAGTACGAGCCGCCGGCAATGGCGGGCGACCGGGCGAAGCTTGTGGGTCGCGTACCGGCATCCGAGGTGCAGGATTACGCGCTGGAGGTGGCTGCCTACACGAGCGGTCGCGGACATCTGTACCTAGAGTTCGCCGGCTATGCGGCTTGCCATGATGCCGAGCGTGTAATCGAGACGGCCGCCTATGAGCCCGAGGCCGATCTGCCCAACACGCCCGACTCGGTCTTTTGCTCTCACGGCGCCGGTTACACGGTCAAATGGTACGACGTGCCCGCCGCGGCGCACGTAAAGATCGATCCCGCCACCTTCCGCCCCTGGCGAGCAGCAGACGCCGAGTTTTTCGGCCACATGTGACAAAGGGACAGTTTCTTTGTCACATGTTATTGGTATAACTCGGTATAAGTTGGTATAACTATTACCAGGGTTTGCCAATCCGAGGAGACCGACATGAATCCAAATCCCTTTAAGCCCACGGCTGGCAAGCGGCCTCCGATACTCATCGGTCGCGAGTCGGTCATCGAAGATTTTGCGGAAGGGCTCGATAACGGCGCCGGAGCGCCGGGTAGGCTCATGCTCATTACGGGAAACCGCGGCTGCGGCAAGACAGTTCTCCTGCGGGAGCTGCAACGTCTGGCCAGCGAGCGCGGATGGGCGGTTGTCTCCGATTCCGCTTCGCTTGGCTTATGCGACCGCTTGGCCGACGCGCTTCGCTCGAATAAACCCGTTGTAACGTCAATGGAGTTCGGTCCGTCGTTTGGGCGGATGTCAGTCGAGGCGGCGCGAGCAAAGGGCGAGACGTTGCGAGGGCTGGTCAACGAGCGCCTCAAGAAGCTCGGTCCAGGCAAGGGCATACTGTTTGCGATTGACGAGGCTCAATCTGCGTCTATCGAGGAGCTGGCGGCTCTTGCCGTTCTCTATCAGCAGGTGCTCGGAGACCAGGATGCCACGGGCTTGTCCGATAGCGACCAGCGCGGCCTTGCGCTTGTTTTTGCCGGCTTACCCAGTATGGTTGACGATCTGCTCGAAGAGCCGAGCGTGACGTTTTTGCGGCGTGCCCAGCAGCGTACGCTGGGGGCGATATCTTTGCCCAAGGTGCGCGATTCGTATATCCAGACGGTCAAAGACGCTGGTCTTTACGTTGACGCGGAGACGGCGGACCTTGCGGCGCGCAAAAGCATGGGGCATCCCTATATGGTTCAGCTGGTGGGCTATTACATGTGGCGGTCTGCTGTCCGGCGCAACTCGCGAGTCATTGAAAGGCGCGATGTCGAGGCTGGCTACGCCGATGCCGTCTCCGAGTTCTATGAAGCGGTCGACGCTCCCTTGTATTACGGGTTGCGCAGTCCGCAGCGCCTTTTTATCGAGGCCATGGCGGTTGACGAGGGCAAACCGACTCGCATGGCGGACATCATTGAGCGCTGCGACCGCACCCAAAGCTGGGCGAGCAAATATCGCGCAAGCCTGATTCGCGAGCGCGTTATCGAGGCTGCCGGATACGGTCTCGTGCGGTTTACCGTGCCCATGCTGGGTGAGTACATCCGCGACCGCATTTTATGGCACGAGTAGGGTGATAAAGGTGACGGAACAGAGGATGAGCCCGCAGGCTATCGAGGTACGTGGCGCACGCGTCCATAACCTTAAGGACATCGATATTGATATCCCGCTGGGAAAGCTCGTGGGTATTGCCGGCGTGTCGGGTTCGGGCAAGAGTTCGCTGGCGCTGGGGGTTCTTTATGCCGAGGGTTCGCGTCGCTACTTGGAAGCACTCAGCACCTATACTCGACGTCGCCTGACACAGGCCGAACACGCCCAGGTAGATGAGGTCTTGCACGTGCCGGCGGCGCTCGCATTGCATCAGCGCCCCAGCGTGCCGGGCGTGCGTTCCACTTTTGGCACCATGACCGAGCTCAACAACAGCCTGCGTCTGCTCTTTAGCCGCTGCGCCCATCACATGTGCCCGCATTGCGGGGCGCGTGTGGAGCCGAGCCTTAATGTGGCCGCAGGCCTATCGCTCGCGTGTCAGACATGCGGCCGTGAGTTCTACGCGCCGAGTGCCGAGGACCTTGCCTTTAACAGCGGCGGTGCGTGCCCTACCTGCGGCGGCACCGGTGTCATGCGCGAGGTGGACGAGGCGAGCCTGGTGCCCGACGAGTCAAAGACCATCAACGAAGGCGCGGTGCTTCCTTGGGGCACACTCATGTGGGATCTGATGAAGCAGGTGGCCGGCGAGATGGGCGTGCGCACCGACGTGCCGTTTAACCAGCTCACGCCTCAAGAGCGCGACATCGTGTTCCATGGTCCGGCGGTTAAAAAGCACATTCTCTACGTTCCCAAAAACGGCGAGGGCGCCACGCCGCTCGACTTCACCTATTACAACGCCGTCTATACCGTCGAGAATGCGCTCGCCAAGGTCAAGGACGATAAGGGCTTAAAACGCGTTGCGCGCTTTTTGCGCGAGGGCTCATGCCGCGACTGCAGCGGCACGCGTCTCTCCGAGGCGGCACGCCAGCCCCAGGTGCGCGGTATCAATCTGGCGCAGGCGGCGGCCATGACGCTGGGCGAGGCGATTGAGTGGGTGCGCGGGGTGCCCGCATCCTTGCCGCCCGAGATGCGGCCCATGGCGACGGATATCTGCGATTCGTTTTTGAGCACGGCCCGTCGTCTGGTCGACCTGGGTCTCGATTACCTTTCACTCGATCGCGCCGGTGCCACGCTTTCCACGGGTGAGCGCCAGCGCGTGCAGCTTGCTCGCGTGGTGCGCAATCGATCGACGGGCGTGCTCTATGTGCTGGACGAGCCCTCGATCGGCTTGCATCCTGCCAATGTCGACGGCTTGGTGGGTGTGATGCGCGATCTGGTGGATGACGGCAACACCGTGGTTGTTGTCGACCACGATACGCGCGTACTGGCGGAAGCCGACTATCTGGTCGAGATGGGCCCCGTTGCCGGAGCAGGCGGCGGTAACGTGATCGCTGCCGGTACGGTAGACGAGGTCGAGCAATCGCAGGACAGCCGCATCGCACCGTTTTTGCGCGCAGATCCCAAGCGCTTGCGCCCGCAGGTGACTGACGAGGAAATGTTTGATCAGGGCCACATCCGCATGGCAACTAATGCCATCCATACCGTCAAGCCGCTCGAAGTCGATATTCCGCGCGGCCGTCTTGTCGCGGTGACGGGCGTTTCGGGTTCGGGCAAGACGACGTTGGTGCTCGAGACGCTCATTCCGGCGCTTAGAGCCCAGGCAGCTGGCGAGCGCCTGCCAAGCCATGTGCGCTGGGTCGACGCCGAGGGTATCGCACGCGCCAACCTGATTGACGCCACGCCTATCGGCGCCAACGTGCGCTCGACGGTGGCGACCTATGCCGACATCCATGATGAGCTGCGCCGCGCCTTCGCCCGTACGCCCGAGGCCAAGGCAGCCGGCTACAAGGCGGGTGCCTTTAGCTACAACACTGGCGCCTTGCGCTGCCCTACGTGCGATGGCACGGGCTCGATATCGCTCGACGTTCAGTTTCTGCCCGACGTCGAGATCGTCTGCCCGGCATGTCGTGGTTCGCGTTATGCAGACGCGGCTTTGCATATCCATCGCGAGGGCAAGGACGGGAGTCTGCTTACGTTGCCGCAGCTCATGGACATGAGCGTGGACGAGGCCATCGACGCCACACTGGGACTCAAGAAAGTTCAGACGCGCTTGCAGACCTTGCACGACCTGGGATTGGGTTATCTCACGCTTGGTGAGCCCACGCCGGCGCTTTCGGGCGGCGAGGCGCAGCGCCTTAAGCTTGCGAGCGAGATGGGCCGCGTGCAGGACGATGCCGTATTCGTATTTGACGAGCCCACGATCGGACTACATCCGCTCGATGTTCAGGTGCTGTTGAACGTGTTTGACGGCCTTGTTGCCAAGGGCGCCACGGTTGTCGTGATCGAGCACGACCTCGATCTTATCCGTAACGCCGATTACGTGATCGATATGGGCCCGGGCGGCGGCGACGCCGGCGGGCAAATCGTCTGCGCCGGTACGCCGACGGATATCGCTGCCTGCCCCAAGAGCGTTACTGGCCGCTACCTATAGACAATGAGGCAAAGGGACAGTCCCTTTGCCTCATTGATGCCTATTTCACGCATTGAGCTGCGAGATAGTCGCGGAAGAATGGCAATTCAAATGCGACGAGCCCTCGTCCTCGCTCCCCGATGATGCCGGCGTCTATCATGCGGCGTCGGTAGCGGGAGACCTGCTGCGGCGAACGCTTAAGGCGCTCGACAAGGTCAGCGGTGGTGGACTCCTCCTCGTCATCGAGCATGGCGATGAGGAATCGCTTGTCCTCTGCCGTGAGTTCCCGATAGGTTGCCGCGAGGATTCGGTCGTCCATCTCGTCGCGCGCGATTTTGATTCCCAGGTCAAAGTCGCGTGACGAGATTTCCTTCGAATCGCTTGTGAGATCCCAGGCACGGTAGCCTACGAGTTGCAAT
>DBEZQF010000207.1:0-4032 GCA_048254795.1 Collinsella sp.
GCTATCCTGTATCTGCTGCTTGGAGGTGCCGATAATGGCCTTGCTTCTTAAGAATGCCCACGTCGTCGACCCGTCCGTCGAGCTTGACGGTGTCGTTGACGTCCTGATTGACGGCGACAAGATCGCCGAGGTCGGCGAGAATCTCGCCGTCGAGGGAGCCGAGGTTCGCGACCTTTCCGGCAAGTACCTCGTCCCCGGCCTGGTGGATATGCACGTTCACCTTCGCGAGCCCGGCTACGAGGTCAAAGAGGACATCGAGAGTGGCACCCGCGCAGCTGCAAAGGGCGGCTTTACTGGCGTGTGCTCCATGCCCAACACCGATCCCGTTACCGATAACGGTACCGTCGTGGAGTTCGTTAAGTCCCGTGCTGCCGAGGTCGGTCACTGCCGCGTCTATCCGTCGGGCGCTATGACCCGCGGTCTTAAGGGCGAGGCCATGTCCGAGATGGGCGATATGGTCGCCCACGGCGCCGTCGCCTTCACCGACGACGGTCGCGGCGTGCAGGGCGCGGGTATGCTCCGTCGTTGCATGGACTACGGCAAGATGTTCGGCAAGGTCTTTATGAGCCACTGCCAGGACGAGGACCTGGTCGGCCATGGCCAGATCAACGAGGGCAAGGTCTCGACCCGTCTGGCTCTCGAGGGCTGGCCGGCTGCCGGCGAGGAGCTCCAGATCGCTCGCGACATCGAGATCGCCAAGCTGACCGGTGCCAAGCTGCACATCCAGCACATCTCCACCGCCCATGGCCTGGAGATCGTGCGTGCCGGTAAGGCCGCTGGCGTTCAGGTCACCTGCGAGGCCACCCCGCACCACATGTTCCTGACCGAGAACGACCTGGACGAGACCTACAACACCTCGCTCAAGGTCAATCCGCCGCTGCGTACCGAGGAGGATGCCGAGGCCATCCGTCAGGGCGTCATCGACGGCACCGTCGACGTTATCGTCACCGATCACGCTCCTCACACCCCGTGGGAGAAGGCCCGTGAGTTCGAGCTTGCGCCCTTTGGTATGATCGGCCTCGAGACCTCGCTGTCGCTCGTACTCACCGAGCTGGTCAACACGGGCAAGATGAGCATGGGCCGCATGGTCGAGCTCATGGCCATCAAGCCGCGTGAGATCCTGGGTCTCGACCAGGTTCAGGTCAAGGCGGGCTCCGTTGCCG
Organism: Collinsella sp.; assembly: GCA_048254795.1. Taxonomy (GTDB): domain Bacteria; phylum Actinomycetota; class Coriobacteriia; order Coriobacteriales; family Coriobacteriaceae; genus Collinsella. Next base: position 1,164 of record DBEZQF010000207.1, read on the forward strand.
ACCTGACCGTGTTCGACCCCTCCGCAACCTGGACGGTTGGCGAGGACGGTTACGAGTCGCGCGCCGAGAACTCCGGTTTTGCCGGCCGCACGCTCACTGGTCGTGCCACCGATGTATTTGTCGGCGGTAAACAGACGCTTGCCGACGGCTGCATCTGCTAGCATAGCCTTATCGCTTTTGTGCGCGGCGCCCTTGCGGTGCCGCGCTTTCTGTTCGTTTGGACCATGCAACCGCATGGGGGATTGGAGCGTCTATGCCCACACCTTCCACTGCACGCATGCACGACTTCGAGGTCGTCTCGAACCGGGAGATCGCCGACGGCATCTTCTCGCTCGTCATCTCGGCCCCCAAGCTTGCAAGTGCGCTCAAGCCCGGTCAGTTTGTGAACATCGCCGTGCCCGGTGATGCGTCCTCGCTGCTTCGCGTGCCCCTGAGCTACTACCGCGCCGACGCCGAGGCCGGCACCGTCGAGTTGTGGTACGCCGTCGTGGGCGACGATACCCGTCGTTTGTCCCAGATGGGACCTGGCTCCACCTCTAACCTGCTGGGCCCCGGTGGCCGCGGCTGGATTGTACCCGAGGGCACCAGGAAGGCCCTGCTTGTCGCCGGTGGCATCGGCGTTCCGCCTGTCCTCTGCCTGGCCGGTAAGCTTGCCGAGCAGGGTGTGGCCGTCGACGTGTGCTTGGGCTTTGGCACCGCGTCCAAGGCCGTGGGCATCGATGAGTTCCGCGCGCTGGGCGCCACGGTTAACGTGTGCACCGACGACGGTACGCTGGGTACGCACGGTTTTTGCACCGACCCGGCAGCCGAGCTGCTCGGCGAGGGCGGCTACGACTACGTCGCCAGCTGCGGTCCCGCCGTCATGATGAAGAAAGTCGCCGCCGCTGCCGCTGAGGCCGGTGTGTACTGCGAGGTGTCGCTCGAGCGCATGATGAGCTGTGGCTTTGGCGCCTGCAACACCTGCAATGTCGAGACGGTCGACGGTATGAAGGGTGCTTGCATGTGCGGCCCCGTGTTCGATGCTTCCAAGGTGGTGGTCTTCTAGTGGGTACCGTGAACATGGCCGTCGATTTCGGCGGCGTCAAGATGCAGAACCCCATCAACACTGCAGCCGGTACCTTTGGCTACGGTTGGCAGTTCCAGAACTTCTTTGATGTTTCCCAGCTGGGCGCCATCACCACCAAGGGTTGCGCTGCCGAGCCCTGGCCCGGCAACCCCGCGCCCCGCATGGCCGAGATCCCCGGCGGTATGATCAACTCCGTGGGCCTTCAGAACCCCGGCGTGGCCGCCTTTGCTCGCGAGTCCGGTCCGTGGCTCGAGCAGCTCTCCAAGGACGGCTGCCAGGTCATCTGTCAGGTTGCCGGCCACTCCGTTGACGAGTTTGTCCGCGCACTCGAGATGTATGTCGAGCTGTGCCCCTGGGCTGCCGGCTACGAGATCAACGTGAGCTGCCCCAATATCGCCGCCGGCGGTGCCGCCATGGGCTCCACGCCCGAGGGCGCCTCTTCCGTTATGGCTGCCTGTCGCAAGGTGACCGATAAGCCGCTGTTCGTGAAGATGGCGCCGGTCAACGTCGCCGAGATCGCCAAGGCCCTCGAGGCCGCCGGCGCCGACGGCCTTTCGGTCATCAACTCCATCCAGGGCATGGCCATCGACGTCCATACCCGCAAGTCCCGCGTGGCCAAGCCCAAGGGCGGCCTTTCGGGCCCACTGTGCCACCACATCGCCGTGCGCATGGTCTGGGAGGTTGCCCAGGCCGTCGATATCCCCATCAACGGTGTCGGCGGTGTCATGACCGGCGAAGATGCGGCCGAGTTTATCCTGGCCGGCGCCACCTGCGTGTCGGTCGGCATGGCCAACTTCGTCGATCCGTGCGCTTCGCTCAAGATCGCGCACGAGCTCGAGACCTGGGCCGAGTCTCAGGGCGTGAAGGACATCAACGAACTGGTAGGTGCGTTCGAATGCTAGAGACCGATGCCCGCGACCGTGTTATCGTCGCCCTCGACTGCGACCGTGAGCGTGCGCTCGAGCTTGCCCACGAGCTTTCGGGCCATGCCGCCTGGCTCAAGGTTGGCATGACGCTCTATTACGCCGAGGGTCCCCAGATCGTCAAGACCTTTAAGGACCTGGGCTTTAAGGTCTTTCTTGACCTTAAGTTTCATGATATTCCGCATCAGGTTCGCGGTGCCGCCCGCTCGGCCTCGCTTGCCGGTGCCGATCTGCTTTCGGTCCACGGCTTGGGTTCGGGCGCCATGCTCGCTGCCTGCCGCGAGGGCGCCGAGGAGGCGCGCGAGGACCGCGCCAAGCTCGTCGCCATCACCGTGCTCACGAGCATGAACCAGGATGCCTTGAGCGAGATCGGCGTCGAGTCGCCCGTGGCCGAGGAGGCCGCCCGCCTGGCAAAGCTCGCTCAGGCCAACGGCATCGACGGTATCGTGTGCTCGCCGATGGAGGCTCACGACATGCGTGAGCTGCTGGGTCCCGATGCCCTGATCGTGACTCCGGGTGTGCGTCCGGTGGGTGCCGCCCTTGGTGACCAGTCCCGCGTGGCGACGCCTTCCCAGGCTATCGAGCGTGGCGCAAGCCACATTGTGGTGGGCCGTCCCATCACCGGCGCCGACGATCCGGTTGCCGCCTTTGACGCTATTGTCGCTGAGCTGGTCGAAAACGTCGCCTAAAAGATTCCCCTAAGTCACCACTTTTGGGTCTCATTAGCACAAAATAGCCTCTGTGCCTGCGTAAACTTTCCCATCCTTTGTGTGGAATCGCAGGTCAGGGGCTTAACTTTGGGCGCAGTATATTGCACTTTTTGCGGGTATCGTCTAACCTATGGAGCCGCGATTGGGCATTTTGTACGTTCTACGTGCTA
>DBEZQF010000208.1:0-2777 GCA_048254795.1 Collinsella sp.
GGCCGCCTTCGATTCGGGCTCAGATTCGGCGGTGGCGTCTCAAAAAGATGAGATGCGAGATGCGGACGATTCGGATGTCGCTGTCACGGCGCAAACCTTTCTGCGGACGCTCGACAAGCGGTCTGGCACTGCGACGGATTCACCTGAGGACAACGCGATTGCGGTCCGGCTTGCATGGTCCGAGGACCGACCGATGACCGAGGCAGCGGCGGATATGTTACGCGCCTACCGCGAGGTGCCAACGGCCCAGCTCGCCCTGAGCGGCTATCTCGATATTAAGGGCAACGTATGGGGCGCCATCGTGCGCGATGGGCGCGGCTGGGTCGATATGGTGACGGTTGCCGCGGATGCCGGCGATGCTTCGTGTCGTCTGCGCGCCGTGCGTCTGGTCCCGCAAACAATAAGCTCAAAGAAGGGATCGTGAAATGCATGGCGTTCTGCGTGAAGAGGTTGCCCAAGCGACTGTGGAATACGCCATCGTTACAGTGGCGCTGTTATCGATCGTGCTGGCGATCGCGGGGCTTTGGCGTGCTGGCACCGATGGGCGCTTGGCGGCGCTGGTTGAGCGGGCGGCATCTCATGGCGTTGCCTCGACGTCGGTTATCGACGCCGCTGCGGGTGCTAAGGACATCGCGTTGTATTGATATCGCGCGCGAGGACCGGGCGCAGTCTACGGTCGAGGCCGCTTTTTTGCTGCCGACGTTTCTGACGCTCATCCTTCTCGCACTGCAACCAGTGTGCCTGCTCTATACGCGCGCGGTCATGGAGTCTGCCGCCGCCGAGACCGCGCGGCTCATGACCACGACGACGGCGGAGGACGACGATCTTAAGGAGTTCACCCGCCGCCGGCTTGCCGCAGTGCCCAACGTTTCGATCTTTCATGCCGGCGGGCCGTTGTCGTGGGATATCGAGCTTGGCCGGGCCGGTGCGGGTGGCGTCTCGTCCGTGTCCGTTTCCGGCGAGGTCAAGCCGTTACCTGTGATCGGTGCGTTTGCGCAGGCTATGGGTTGTACCGCCGAGGGCGGCTACGTTGAGCTCAAGGTCGATGTCTCGTATCAATCGCGTCCCGAATGGCTGGAGGGAGATTATGATTCGTGGATTGCTGCATGGGATTAAGCGTTTCTGGTCTAGATGCGTTTTGACGCGCCGTCCGAGCTGCCATCGCAAGCGAGGCGGCTTTATGGGCCGCGCCGGTGTTGATCTGTTTATCGAAGACAGCGCCTATACCACGCTTTCTTCTGCCGTGGTCATCCTAGTGGTGCTCACGTTGTTGTTTTCGTCGACCGCGGCGATATGGAGCATGTCGCGTGCCGGGGATACCCAGGTGGCGACCGATAGCGGCGCGCTGGCGGGTGCCAACGTAGTGTCGTCCTATCACACGGCTGCCACGGTGGTTGATGCGAGCATCTTGAGTCTGGGGCTAGCGGGGTTTGCCACGATCGGGACGGGCCTGGTCGCCATCCTCATCCCGGGTGCCGAACCAGTTGCCGGCAATATGATCGACACCGGGATCGAGATCATTAAAACGCGTAACAAGTTTGCCAAAAGCGCATCGGAAGGCTTACAGAAAATCGAGACGGCTTTGCCGTATCTGATTGCCGCGCGTGCCACGCAGGCGGTGTCGGCGCGGGATACCGATAGTGTGACCTATACCGGTACGGCGCTTGCTGTGCCCAGGACATCCGAGTCGGACTTCGCTGCGCTCAAAGGGTCAGAGATCTCGACCGATACCATTAAAGACACATCAGATGATTTAGAGCGTGCGGCCGAGGAGCTGCGGAAGGCTTCTGAGGACACGGCGAAGGCTAAAGAGCGCGCTTGGCTGGCGGATTGTGGTGGGTCTGACAAGGGCTCGGTTAGCAGCTGTTCTTGCATGTGGGAGCGTGCGAAAAGCCTGACGGATCTCTCTGGTGCTCAAAATCCGCATTACGCTTCGAGCGTTACATGGGAACCGCAAGTGGCGCTCGATCGCGCGAAGGCCTACTATCGCCAGCGCCTGGCAAATGAGAAACCGCTTGGCGGGGGTCCGGAAAAACAGGCAGATTCTGCTGCACGAAAGGTATTCTTCGCTTATGCGAGCGAAGAAGTCGAGCGGGCATATATAACTGAAAAGGACGGCAAAGTTTCCGCCCACATCCCTTTCCTTCCGCGAAATCCAGATGAGGCGCGGGCGACTGAACTCTATACCGATGCGTGTTGGCCCACGAGTGAAGTAGATAAAGTTACCTATTTGCATTATGGGACTGACTGTCCAAATTACAAAAAAGGAAAGCCAGGTGGGCTGGCATCCGTCGCAGATTTTGACGGTCACGAAACGTGTAGCGAATGCCATTTCGGTGTGTCGTCTTTAGGGTACGTTGCGATTGCAACGACTTCTGTCGAAAGGGGCTTCGAGTACCACTTCGATAAGTTCAAAGAGGCCCTGGAAGACTACGTCGAATGCCGCAACAAAGAGCTTGAGCTCGAGCGTCAGACCGAGGATGAGGCCGACCGTGCGGGCAATGCGTTTGACCAGGCCATTAAAGCGCTTTCGGGCGAGCGTCCGCGTATCGCTCCGCCCGGTCGCAACGGCGTGGTTGCCTTTGCGGTTTCGGGTGCCATCTCGAGCCCCGATGAGCTCAACTCCTCGTTTAACACGGCAGTCAGGCTTGGCGATCGCGGTGCTATCTCTGCCGCGGTGCTGGCGCCCGATGAGGCGACGGCGCAAAACAACGTGCTTTCGCGATTTTTCTCGACATTGAAGGAACGCTCGGGCGGCGTTGCCGGCGTGCTCGACG